>CALLVJ010000164.1 GCA_938010625.1 uncultured Stomatobaculum sp.
ACCCTCGCGAAACTGCTGAATCCGAACATCCATGTGATCGGCGTGGAGCCGGAGAACGCGGCCTGCATGAAAGCTTCGCTCGAGGCGGGCGAGGTCGTGACTCTGCCGAGTGCCAACACGATTGCGGACGGCACCGCGGTGAAGCGCCCCGGCGAGAAGATTTTCCCCTATATTCAGAAAAATCTGGACGGCATTATCACAATAAAAGACAGCGAGCTGATTGTCGCTTTTCTCGACATGGTCGAAAACCACAAGCTGATTGTCGAGAATTCAGGTCTCCTGACAGTTGCGGCACTAAAGCATCTTGACATTGAGAACAAGAAGATTGTGAGCATTCTATCGGGCGGCAACATGGACGTGATTACGATGGCGTCGCTGATCCAGCATGGCCTGATTCAGCGCGACCGCATCTTTACCGTCTCGGTGCTGCTCCCGGATAAGCCTGGTCAGCTGGCGCGCGTCGCTGAGGTCATTGCCGAGGAGAGCGGCAATGTGATCAAGCTTGAGCACAATCAGTTCGTGAGCATCAACCGCAATGCGGCAGTGGAACTTCGAATCACAATGGAGGCTTTTGGCACCGAACACAAGGAAAAAATTTGTGAGCGTCTGAAGAAAGAAGGCTACCGCCCGAAGCTCGTGCGCTCGAAGGGGACGTACAGTGAGTGAGGCAGCGAAGAGCAATGTGCTCTACTTTATAAAATGGACGTTTTATGCGATTGTCACGGGTTTGCTGGTCGGCTTTATCGGCATGCTGTTCCGGAAGGGCGTCGATTTCGGAACTTCAAATTGGAACCAGCACCCGCAGTTTCTGCTGCTCGCGCCGTTTTCGGCCATGCTGATTGTGGGGCTTGAGAAACTGCTGCACGAAGAGAAAAACGGCGGCACCAATACGGTCATCGACTCGATCACCGAGGGCAAGCACATCACGGTGCAGACTGCGCCGCTCATCTTTTTCTCGACGGTGCTCTCGCACCTGGTCGGCGCTTCGGTGGGCCGCGAGGGCGCGGCGCTCATGATCGGCGGCAGTCTCGGCGAGGCGCTCTCGAAAGTGTTTCGCATGGATGAAAAGGACAAGCGCATTGCGATTATGTGCGGTATGTCCGCCTGCTTTGCGGCAATTTTCGGGACGCCGCTCGCAGCAGCCATCTTCCCGATGGAGATGATTTCGATTGGCATCATGTACTACGCGGCGCTGATTCCCTGTCTTTTTGCCTCCTTCATTGCGGCGCATGTCTCGGTGCGCTTTGGTGTCTACGGCGAGGTTTTTCCGGTCACAGAAGTGCCGGCCTTTCATCTGCGCGGCGCTGTGATGGTCATTTTCTTCGCCGTCCTCTGTGCAATTCTCGCGATGGCATTCAGTATTCTCTTGTACCGCGGGCACCGCTATACGGCAGAGCGCTTCCCGAATCCGTGGATGCGCGGCGTGGTCGGCGCGCTGGCGCTTCTCTGCCTGACGGCTCTGAACCAGCAGTTTTTCACGCATGCGCTCGATTTTAATGGCGGCGGCTTTGCACTGATTGAGAAAGCCTATCGCGGCGAGGCAGCCTGGTACAGCTTTCTCTTTAAGATGATATTTACCTGCGCCTGCCTCTTTGGCAGCTTCAAGGGCGGTGAGATTGTGCCGACTCTGACGATTGGCGCCTGCTTCGGCGCGGCCTTTGCGAGCTGGTTTGGCCTGCCGGTGCCGCTCTATACGGGCATTGGCGTCGCAGCCTTTTTTGTGGGCATGACGAACAGCCCCTTTACTTCGCTGCTCATGGCATTTGAGATGTTCGGCTTTGCAGGCATGCCCTATTATGCTTTTGCGATTGCTGTCTGCTTCACGCTGTCGGGCTATTATGGCCTCTATACGAGCCAGAAGTTCCCCTACTCAAAGACCCAGGCAATGTTCATCAACCGCAAGGGTCCGAGAAAGCTCTGGAACATTCCGGAGAGTCATAGCGAAACAGAGGAATGAGAGAGACCGGGAGTGTCAAGGGAAAACACTTGACAGCGCTCCCGGCTTTTTGTATACTGGGACACATGGGAAAAGAAAGTGTAGAGAAATTCGCAGATCGCGATCTTCTCTTTGATTTCTACGCGGAGCTCCTGACCGAGCACCAGCGTCACATCTTTGAGGCAGTTGCCTTTCTCGACTGCTCGCTGAGCGAGGTCGCAAAGGAGGCAGGCATCAGCCGCCAGGGCGTCTCAGATCTCGTGCGGCGCACCGAGGAGCAGCTCTACGCCTACGAGAGTAAGCTGCATCTCGCGGAGAAATTCCGGGCGGAGCAGCGGATTGTTCGTGCCATTGCCGCGCAGTGCAAGACGGACAATGCTGCGGAAGCCCTGTCAGAAATTCAGAAACTTGCAGACGAGCTCTTGCAGCTCACAGCGCGCTAAGGAGGAGCCTATGGCATTTGAGAGTTTAACTGAAAAGTTGCAGCGCGTGTTTCGCGACCTCCGCGGCAAGGGAAAACTCAGCGAGGCCGATACAAAGGCAGCGCTCAAAGAGGTGCGCATGGCGCTCCTCGAGGCAGATGTGAACTTCAAGGTCGTAAAGCAGTTTGTGAAGAGCATTGAGGAGCGGGCAGTCGGCGCGGAGGTGCTCGAGTCCCTGACGCCGGGGCAGCAGGTCGTCAAGATTGTCAACGAAGAGCTGATTCAGCTCATGGGCTCTGAGACCACCGAGATCAAGCTTGCACAGGACAGAGATGTCACAGTCATTCTGACGGCAGGTCTCCAGGGCGCCGGTAAGACCACCCTGGCCGGAAAGCTCGGA
>CALLVJ010000165.1 GCA_938010625.1 uncultured Stomatobaculum sp.
CAGACGCCGGGCACGGAAAACGAGGCGGAGGCACCGGTTTCGCTGCCCTATGTGCATCTCAATCTGCACGGCGGCAGCGTGGTTTTTTCGGCGGGCGAAAATCCGCTGATCACGGCGGCAAACAAGGGGAGCGGCACGCTCGCAGTCGCCTCGATTGATCTCACGGCGCTGCGCGACTATGCCTCGGCGCACACGCTCTACACGGATCAGCTGCTCACGCGTGTGCTGGGCAGTACCCGGCTCGAGCGCCTCGCCTCGGAGTCCTACAGCACGCGCTACGGCGACGACTGGTCGGCAGAGACCCTCGTTGACAATGGAGGTGCAAGTCTGTTGCCGAATTTGCTGGGTTATGACGGGGCGCTGTTTCTCTATCTGCTGCTGATGGGACCAGCGCTCTACTTCGCGCTGCGCCACTGGAAGGCAGAGCGCTGGTACCGCAGGACAGCGCTCTCTGTGAGCCTTTTCTTTGCAGCGCTGATCTGGCTGTTCACAGGTAAAACACGCTTTCGCGATACCTTCTACAGCTATGCGAGCATTCAGGAGGCGGGCGCAGACATGCTCTCTGAGACCGTCTATCTGAATCTCAGAAATCCGCGGCATAAGAGCTACCATCTCGCGCTTGAACCGGGGAGTGAGATTGTGCCGCTCGCTTCTAGCCGGAAGTCGGCCGGCAAAACTGCGCTGACCGGATGGGAGGAGACAGGTCTTACGATTTTTGAGCGCGGCGATGCGCGGGAAGTGTTTGTCAAAAATCCGCCTGCGTTCAGCTCGAAGTTTTTTCGGCTTGAGAAGAGTGTCCCGAATAAGGAAGGGCTTGGCTTTCAGGGAGAGCTGCGGCTTTTTGGCGACAAGGTCAGCGGAACAGTTACAAACCGCTATCCTTTTGCCGTGAGCAATGCTTTCCTGCTCTTTTACGGGAAGGTAGTTGTGCTCGGCCATATGGACGCAAATGAGACGGTGGATGTCTCAGAGCGCACGGTATACAATATTCCAGTCAACAACAAGCAGACAGTCGCAGCCTTTCTGACCGGAGTCTATGACGGAGGCAAGACAGAATCAGAGCGTCTGCGCGCCATGGAGCAGGCGGGCTTCCTCTCGTTTTATCTCTCGCAGACAGCGGGGAACTACACGCCGGATGCGCGTGTGGTCGCATTTTCGGCGAAGGAAAATGCCGGAAAGGTTGTTGAGACCAAGGGGCTCAGGCACTTTGGCATGAATTTGCTGACGGCAGTTCTGAATGTGGATGCGCGGGAGGGAAGTCTCATCAGCCGTTCTGCCCTGATGCGCACGCCGGAGGTGCTGAGTGGCGATTATATTGCCTCAACCAATTCCTTTTACCGGGGCGATCCTGTCGTACTGAGCTATAAGCTCGGCAAAAACTTCCGCACCGAGGCGCTGCTGATTGAAGCGCCGGATGCAATGTTTGAGAACAGCGTGCAGGGCGAGGGCGCTGCGGAGTTCCGCGGTGTGATTTCCTTCTACAACTACCGCACCGGCAATTTCGACGATATTGAGGAGGGTAAGACGAGCTTCACGGCAGAGGAACTCGCGCCTTATTTTGCACTCGATCAGACTCTTACGGTGCGCTATGCCGAGGAGAAGAGCGAGAGCCCGGAGCGGCTGGACATTGCACTGCCCTGGCTTACAGTCATCGGGGAGGATACATAATGCTCGTATTTTCTGATGTCCGGAAGTCATACCGGAATTTAGAAGTGTTGAAGGGGCTCACGCTTTCCGTGCCGCGCGGCTCTCTCTTCGGGCTCATGGGGCAGAATGGTGCGGGCAAGACAACCTTGCTCCGCATCGCGGCGGGACTGCTGGCGCCGGATGCCGGAGATCTCTTTGTGGGCGGTATTGATGTGCGACGTGACCCCGCGCGCGCCAAGCGCCTGATTGGTTTTGTGCCGGATGGATTCGGAGCCTATGACAATATGTCAGTGTCCGAGTATATGAGCTTTTTTTCGAGCTGTTTCGGGCAGTATGGCAGGAGCGCGCGGCTCCGGAATGAAGATCTTTTGCAGCGCGTCGGACTCTCTTCGCGCTGTGACAGCCTGGTCACAGAGCTCTCGAAGGGCATGCAGCAGCGGCTCTCCCTCGCGAGAGCGCTGATTCACGACCCGGAGCTTCTGGTGCTGGACGAACCGACCAATGGGCTGGATCCGGGCAGCCGCTTTTCGCTCAGGGAGCTGCTCGGAGAGCTCTCCGACAGCGGAAAGACCATTCTGCTGAGTTCGCACGTGCTCTCCGAGCTCTCGGAAATCTGCACCGACATCGCGGTGCTCGACAAGGGCAAGGTGCGCGCGACCGGCGAGGTGCAGGAAATTCTCCGGCAAATTGCAAATTCTAATCCGCTGCGGGTCACTGTGCTGAACGGCGAAAAGACAGCGCTCCGGATGTTCCGCACGAATCCCTGCATCCGCGCTGTGATGCAGGAGGGAAAGCAGTTCCACTTGGAATTCATTGGCAGTCCGGAGGATGAGGCTTCGCTGTTGCAGCAGCTCATAGACGCAGAAGTGCCGGTGAAGAGCTTTGTGCGGGAGCCGGGTACGCTGGAGTCCTTTTTCTTGAATATGACAGTCGGAAGAGAGGAGAGAATTATCGTACATGATGAAGATGAATCCGATATGTGAGAGGGCTTCTCGCGCAGCAGCGCGCACCCCTCGTTTCAGCGCGGCGCTGTTTGGCGGCAATGCGCTGCTCACTGCGATGGCGCTCTTTATGCTGGGGCTTGTCTTTCAGCGCACTGCAGCAACCGGAGAACTCCGCTATGAGGAACTGCTCCGGGTGTTTCACACACTGATCTGGGCAGAACTCGCCTTTTCTGCGCTGCTGGTGCCGGCGCGGGCTGCTGGCGCCGTGAGCGGTGAGCGGGAGCAGCGAACGCTGGATCTTCTGCTCGGGACAGCCCTGTCGCCGCGGCGCATTATCCTGGGAAATCTGCTGCAGAATCTGATAGGCGCCGGTATTTTTGTGTTCTCAGGGCTGCCGGTGTTGTTCACAGCGCTGCTGTTTGGCGGCGTTGGGCTTTTGGACATTGCATACATCTTCCTCGGTCTTCTGCTCTCGGCGGCGCTCTCCGGGAGTCTGGGTCTCTTTTTCTCGGCGACCAACCGCACAACTGCTGTTGCGATTGTGGAGACCTATGCGGCGGAAGCCCTGCTCTTTTTTGCGCCCTATGGCCTT
>CALLVJ010000166.1 GCA_938010625.1 uncultured Stomatobaculum sp.
CGGAGCCTTGCCCATGACAGTCTGGCTGTCGAGCCGCCCCTCGCCCGTGATCACGAGATCGGCATTTTGCACATAGTTCTCGAGCTGTGTCTCCTCGAGCACGATCTGAATGCCGGACTCGAGCCGCGCATTCATGTAGCTCAGAAAGGCAAAGCCGAGACCGCCCGCCGCGCCGGTGCCGGGTTCGCGCGAGTTTGCCTTCTCGTATTTCTCGCGTGTCAGTGCCGCATAGTAGCTGAGCCACTTATCCATCTGCATAATCATACCGGGATCAGCGCCTTTCTGCGGGCCAAAGACCGCGCTGCAGCCCTGGTCGCCGCAGAGCGTATTGGTCACGTCGCAGGCAATGCGGAAGTCGCAGTCCTTAAGCGCCGGTATCACTTGATCGTCTTTGATACAATCCAGAACTTGCAGACCTTTTGCGCCAAACGGCACCTGTTGTCCGTTCTTATCAAGAAGTCCGTAGCCGAGCGCCTGCAGCATGCCAATGCCGCCGTCATTTGTTGCGGAACCGCCGATGCCCACGATAAAGTGGCGGCAACCCTTCTGAATTGCGTCGCGGATCAGCTCGCCGACGCCGTAGGTCGTGGTATTCAGCGGATTCCGCTCTTTTTCATCGACGAGGGTAATGCCGGCAGCTGCCGCCATTTCTAGTATTGCAGTCTTACCGTCCTGCAAAATGCCATAGACTGCGTTGACCGGTGTGCCGAGAGGTCCTGTCACAAGGACCTCCTGCAGGGTGCCGCCCATGCCGATGGTCAGCGCCTCGACTGTGCCCTCACCACCGTCTGCGAGCGGGCGCACCTGAACTTCAATACTGCTGTCGGCTTTCAGAATTCCAGCGCGGATGGCATCTCCCGCCTCGAGAGAACTGAGAGATCCCTTGAGGGAATCAATTGCAACGACTACTTTCATCTATGCTCCTCCCAAGTGTTTTGGATGAATGCGGCAGTTTCTGCTGCCGGAATTACCTATAGCATAGCTGAATCCAGGAGACAGGTCTATGTTCGAAAGCTCAATAAAGTGCTATACTAGATCCCAAAAGATTGGTATGAGGAACAAATAAGTGGCAGATATCAGCAAAAAGACCGCACAGCAGATTGTAGATACCGTGAAAGATGTGTGTGGGCACGATGTGAACTTTATACAGCCGGACGGTATCATACGCGTCAGCACGAATCCGGAGAGAGTCGGCACCTATCATGAGATTGGACACCGCGCTGCAGAGAGTGGGAAACCTATTGAAGTCGCGGAGAATGACAGCTTTTACGGCACGCAGCAGGGCGTCAATCTGCCCTTTTCGCATCACGGGAGCATTGTCGCGGTTATCGGTATCACTGGTATTCCCGAAGAAGTGCGGAAGTATGCCTATCTCGCGCAGCGCATCACCGCGATTCTGCTCCGCGAGCAGGAATACGACGCACAGAACCAGAGCACGAGACAGGAGACCGACTATGTGGTTCGCTCGCTGACATCCGGACAGGCGATCAATCACAGCTTTTATCTCGATTTTCTTGCAGCGCATGCACTCACAGAGAAAGTGCAGTATCTGACTGTTCTGGTGCGTCTCTCGGCGCGCTACAATCCGGCGAATCTCTCGATGGTGGAGCAGAAGATTCTAAGCGTATTCCGGCAGACCGGGAGCCCGCTCTTTACTTTCCAGTTCCCGAATGAGTACATTCTGATTGTGCCGAAGACTGCTTTTCTGCCCTGGCAGTTCCAGTTTCAGCATCTCGCAGCCGAATTCCGGGAAATTCTTTCTGTCGGGATCGGCGCAGCGCATGCACTTGTGCACCAAAATCGCTCGTTGCAGGAAGCGCAGATTGCGGCACAGGCCGGTGCAGAACAGGCGGGCTATGCAGACTTTGAGAAGCTGGACCTGGAGCTCCTGCGCGCGTCAATTCCGGCTGAGGTGCGGAAGCGCTTTGCCTCGCGCATTGCCAGTGTGCTGTCCGATAAGGAGCGGCGCGTTCTGGAAGTCTATTTTGCCGCAGACTGCAGTCTGAAAATTGCAGCAGCACAGCTCTACATCCACAAGAATACGCTCCAGTATCGGCTCGACAAGATTCGGGACGATACCGGATACGACCCGAGAGCCTTCCGCGACGCCGTGCTGCTGTACCTCGGCTTAAAGCTCGGCGAAACGCAGGCAGACAGGAATGAACCGGGCAGCCCCGCGTGAATACAGGTGATGGGGCTTGAGCTTTCGAGAGTAAAATTCTATAATACAAAAGATGTGATTGTACAAATCATCCGAATAGGGAGAATACCATGTCAGAATTGCAAATCAATTTGATTGATCACTGGGAAAAGAAGGAAGTGAATCTCGAAGAATTGCGCCGTGCGCTGGAAAGCGGGGATTCAGGGCGCTACAGCGACCGGAAATTCCGCGAGATCGGCGGCAAGTGGAAAAAGTATGCAAAGCGCGGCGTATCAAATCTCTATCTCTTAAAAGAGGCGGAGGATGACAATGACGGCATTGCCAACGCGTACTATGCCTTTTCGATCGCGGATGGTGTGATTTCCGACGAGGACCTCGAAAAGATTCGCGCGGTCTGCGCCGAGAATCTGAGCACGAGTGAGATGCGTGCGGTCTGCTCCTTCTGTAAGCCGAACGAGTGGTGGGACTCAAACCCGACCTTTCACACGAAACAGGCGGAAAGAGGAGAGACGGATTCTCTCTATAGTCTTCTGATGGCGAAGCTCTTTCCGGCAGGGATACTCCTGACTTCTCGGAGTCTCCGCAAAAAGGAGGCCGCTCACCTTGCCTGCTCGGCGATTGCCTGGGGTCTCAAGGAGGGCGGTCTCTTTAAGAAGGGAGCCTATATGAACTACACCATTGACAACGAGCTGCTGTGAGCAGAAAGAACACGGGACGAAGGGAGAGAAGAGATGAAGACCTATTTTGATGCGGGCGCAACGATGGAGTTCACGACCAAGGGCATGCTCGGCAGCGGGCACACAATCACGATTTCGAAGGATGGCTTTCACTACCAGAGCCTGAATGGCAAGGTGAATGTCGAGATGCCGTTTGCAGAGATCGGATCCATGTTCCTGACCAATTACTGTAATCAGAACTTTAGCTACCGCGTGCTGCTGCGCGATCTGAACATGAAGAATATGAGTGTTCCGGAGCTTGAACTTGACACCAAGCCTTGGAATAATGGGCATAATATCCGGGAGATCAAGCCGCTCCTGATTGCCTTTGCCGCGAGCAAACTCGGCGCCGAATTCCCGAACAATCTGGATAGTCTCAATGTAGCACTTGGTGCTACACTCGCCGAGAAGATCATCCGGATTTCGAAAGGCGTGATTGTCGGCGCGAAGCATCAGGTTCCGATTGCAGATATTAAGCGCGTCAAATGTGTATGCACCGGTGCGCTCGGAGCGCTCTGCGTCTATACCAAGTTGAAAGGTGGCTTCTTCGACGCACCGGATATGAAGCTCCCGATCAATGAAATCACGATGCCGCTCCTCGAGGCCATTATGACCCGGAATACCGGCGAAGGCATTGACCTGAGCCGAGGCAATGGCTTTGACCAGAAGAACTCGGACTATATTGCGATTCGCTATATGGACTCCGGCTTTTTCCTCTGCGCTGACGGCAGTGTGCGGGAGTCATGGCAACAGATTGCCTACAACCGCGTCAAGTCCTATGACTACGATGTCGACGCGCACTGGAGCGAGAAGATGGGTTGAGAGTTACAATAAGTGCACAGTGATAAGGGAAAGCAGCTGCTTCAGAAATGAAGGGGGTCGGTTGAAATCCGAGGTTCCAGTTTG
>CALLVJ010000167.1 GCA_938010625.1 uncultured Stomatobaculum sp.
AGGGGGCTGGGTTATACTGTATCTATATTGCGTTTACAAGAATGTGCGGCAATAGTATCTGTTGAAAGTGGAAGATCATTCAAGGAGAGGGGAGAGAGTTATACGATGAGTAGAATTTTACTATTTATCCCGATGTACAACTGCGAGAAACAGATTGTCCGGGTTCTAGGGCAGCTAAAGCCAGAAGTGTGTCGGGAACTCTCCGAGGTCATTGTGGTGAATAACCGGAGCACAGACAGCGGTGAGGCAACAGCGATCCGTTATCTGGAGGAGCATCCGCTTCCCATTCCTGCATCCGTGCTCAGGAATGATGACAACTACGGTCTCGGCGGTTCGCATAAGGTCGCCTTCGCCTATGCGATGGAGCACGGCTTTGACTATGTGATTGTCCTGCACGGCGATGACCAGGGTGATATTGCCAATATTCTGCCGCACTTGAAGAGCAAGGCATATGAAAACTACGATAGTTTTCTCGGCGCACGCTTTATGCGGGGATCCAAGCTGCAAGGCTACTCGGCTTTCAGGACCTTTGGAAATCGTGTCTATAATCTGCTCTTTTCCATCGGAACAGGTCGCTGGATTTATGATCTCGGCTCCGGCCTTAATATGTATAAGGTATCAAGCCTTGCGAGCCGTTTTTATGAGAAGTACAAAGATAATCTCATGTTCAATTACTGCATGATTCTGGGCTCTACCTACTACCATCAGAAAATGCGCTTTTTTCCGATTCTCTGGCGGGAGGATGATCAGGTTTCCAATGTCAAGATGGTGAATCAGGCGATTGTGGTTTTAAAACTTCTGGGCGGTTACATTTTTAATCGGAAGAAGTTTATCGCCGCAGAACACCGGGACAAGGTAGTGAAAGCGTATACTGCAAAATGTGTTTACTCGAACCAGCTGGGCGAAGAAAAGCGTGACCATGAAACGGAAAATTTATAATGTTCTCAATATCCTGGTGTTGCTGCTCACAGTATCTCTGCTGGGCAGAGCATTATTGCACCAGGATTTTTCCTTTGTCTTTCACAATCCATTGATTTGTCTCATCATGATTGTGACTGTAATTCTGGTCCATGGCATTAAGGCGTCTCGCCTATATCTGGAAGTTCTTGATCGGAAACTTCCGTTTGGGCTTTTCCTGAGGCAGTACTGTAAGATCACGCCGGTCAGCATGATTTTGCCGTTGAAGGCAGGCGATTTGTTCCGCTGTTACTGCTATGGTTATTATCTCGGCGACTGGATGTATGGCATCGCAGTGATTCTTCTTGACCGTTTTGTGGACACGGCAGCGCTGATTACAGTGCTGATTTTATTTGTATTGCCGCTTGGAAGTATGATGCCGGCGATTTCTTTCATTCTGGTTGCTGTTCTCTTTGCGCTGAGTTTTATTTATTTTGCACTTCCGGGGCTCTGCCAGTACTGGAACCGCTATTTGATTCAGGGACGGGGCAGTCAGCGGAAGCTATTTGCTTTAATGGCGCTGGATCGCCTGCAGGCAGCCTATCAGGACATTCATCGCGTAGTAAAGGGGAAATTTTTGCTGAGCTATATGCTGTCAGTAGCTGCCTGGCTGGTCGAAATCGGAGGTCTGGCGCTCACGGCATCGCTTTTGCGGGCAGATTTGGGACAGGCAATGTCGGCATATCTGCTCGGCGCCATGTGGGGAAGAAAGATTGCTTATCTGAGCGGTATTATTCTGTTTGGCACGGTGCTGCTGTTGCTCTTATATCTCGTCACCCTGGTATTTGTGGGAAGAAAGGAACGGGAACATGAAGCTTATCGTAATCTTTGATGACACGGTTAGAAAGAGCGAAGTCATAGAGGATGTGATTGGAGAGAAAGGCTTTTCAGAGGTCGTGGTCAAGCGGCAGCGCCTCGGAGAGCGTTTTCAGCAGCAGCTTCGTGCATACTTTCCGGAGATGGAGTGGCAGGTGGTGCGCTCGGTCTTTGCCTTCAATGCCTTACTTGAGCAGTTTGAGGCGCAGACGGAGGAGCCGGTTCATATTCTGCACATGTTCGCCAACTACATCATTGGCGATGCAGAGAGCGCAAGACTTTCGTTCCAAAAGCTGTCCTATATCGAAGAAAATTACCGCATGACAGTGCGGGAAGAGACGGCCGGACTGCTGTTTGCAGATGCAAAGTCTTATCGCGCATTTCTGGAGCGTGTCTGCAAGGAGGGGGGGTCTGCGGCAGCAGTGCGAACCATCTCAAATTCGTTTCCGGCAGATGGTCTGATTAACATTGGCAATGTTTTCAACTTTATCCGCTGCATCACGGGTAACTTTGATGCGCGTTACTTTAATTCGCTCGAAGAGAAAGAGTATACGCTGACCAAGCGTTCCACGAACAAGAAAAAAATCAAAGCGGAGTACACATTCTATCACCTGTTGCCGGATGATATGAAGCGTTGGTTTGTCTTGCCCTTTAACTACCAGGAAGATGAGAAGAGCGCCTCTTATACGATGGAGCGTCTCTATATGACAGACCTCGCGATTAAGTGGGTGCACGGATCAATCGGTGAGGAGGAGTTTCGGCGTCTGCTTGACATGTACTTTAACTTTTTCAAAGAGCGGCATGCAAAGGCAGTCAGCAAAGAAGAGTATCAGCGGACGGCAGATTCCCTTTATATCGAAAAGGTGGAGAGCCGGATTGAAGATCTGAAGAAACTTGAGAGCTATGGACATATCGCAGCGCTCTTGCAGGCGGGGACTGGCGAGACGATTGATGATATCAAAGCGCACTACTTTGCATTGAAACAGCAGGTGGAGGCGCGCGTTCAGGTGGAGCCAGTCAGCGTGATTGGACATGGCGACCCCTGTTTTGCCAATGCGATGTACAATAAAGCGACCCGTATGCTCAAGTTTATTGACCCGAAGGGGGCGCTCACGGAGGAGGAGCTCTGGACCAATCCGTATTATGATCTCGCAAAGCTCAGCCATTCGGTCTGCGGCAACTATGACTTCTTTAACAATGCGCTCTATGAAATTTCTATTAATCATGAGTTTAGAGCAGAGTTGAAGCTTGGCTTTGACAATACTCTGTATAAAAAATGGTTCCGGGAAAAGGCAGAATCTTCCGGCTATAACTATTTGCTGATCCGGCTCTACGAGGCTTCTTTGTTTCTCTCGATGCTGCCGCTGCATATCGACAACCCGCACAAGGTATTTGGCTTTATCCTGAATGCGAGAAACATTTTGGAGGAGATTCAGAATGAACTACAGTGAGTACTCATTCGTCTTTGATATTGATGGCACAATTTGCCCGATTAAGAAAAAAGAGGAGAAGTACGGAGATCTTGTGCCCTACGCTTCGGTAGTGGAGAAAATTCGCTTTTATCATGAGGCCGGTGCCAAAATTGTACTCTTTACTTCTCGCAATATGAATTCCTATGGCGGAAATCTGGGATTGATTAACAAAAATACAGCGCGGATTCTGACGGAATGGCTGGATCAGTGGAATATCCCCTACGATGAGATTTTTTACGGAAAGCCCTGGCCCGGACACAAGGGCTTCTATGTGGATGACCGCTCGGTGCGACCGGATGAGTTTCTCGCCTATACCCCGGAGGAACTCGCAGAGCGCTGTGAGGCGTCCCGCGCAAAGGAGGAGTGAGCATGAAGAATCTGGATATTGTGATCACAATGGGTGGACTTGGTTCCCGCTTCCGGAAGGCCGGCTATACTGTCCCGAAGTTCATGATTGAGACGCGCGGCAAGACCTTGTTTGAGTGGTCCATTCTGAGCTTGCAGGGCTTTGCGGACTGCGCGGTGCGCTATATTTTTA
>CALLVJ010000168.1 GCA_938010625.1 uncultured Stomatobaculum sp.
GACGCTTTTTCGCACGCGTAAAAGCGTCGTATAATACAGCTATAGCAGACAGCTCCTGAAATGTGCGACAATCTTACCAATTTTGAACCTGCAAACTTCTGACAGGGAGACATAAGATACAGCGTCGGATGTCAAGCCGCAACTCGCTGAGACAATCGCGGAAGACAAATGGCTTTGTTCAGTCACCCACCTGGCATTGCCAGGCGTCAATACGTAAGACCGGCATTTTGGGGCTGTTTTTGCTGAAAAGAGGCAGCGCGAGCTGCTTTTTTTGTAGAATTAAGGAAGGATTATGATTAACGAGCAGAATCAAAAATACATTGCCTGGGGTCTCACCGCGCTTGCGGTGGTCGCCGCAGCTCTCTTTTTCTCCTTTGTGTTGGAACACGTTGGACCGCTGGCGGTTTTTCTGGGGAAAATCATTGAGATCCTGATGCCGTTTATCTATGGCGCAGTGATGGCATTTCTGATGGCGCCGACGTACCAATCGCTTTCCAACTTTGTCATAAAGTGCCTGCAGCCCAGAGCGGGAAAAGCTGTCGCCGAAGTGAAGGTTGGCAAGCGCATCCTTGTCAAATTCCGGGGCAGCAGCAGCGCAAAGCTCTTTACGGAGGCTGAGCGGCTTCGAAAAGAGAAAAACGCCGAGCGTGTCGGGAGGATGGTGGCGACTTTTGCCTGCATCATCATCATTCTGGCAGTGCTGACCGCCCTGATTGCGATGCTGATTCCGCAGCTCATTTCAGGTGTCTCAGATCTCACGAGCAATTTGCCAAAGGGCACCAATTCAGTCAGCGGCTGGATTCAGGTGCTGTTCCGCGGCAGAAACCCGGAGATGGAGCAAATGGTGCTGGAGGGCTACCGCCAGATCTCTGACAGTCTAACCCAGTGGATTTCTGCGGACTTCATGCCGAATCTGAACAAGTATCTGACTCAGATGACCAGCGGTGTGATGCGGCTCTTTGTGGTTCTGAAAAACTTCTTCATTGGTCTCATTGTGATGGCCTACGGTCTCAATATGAAAGAGGCGCTCGCAGCGCAGAGCAAGCGTTTTCTCTTTGCACTGCTGCCGCGTCGCACAGCAAATGATACAATTACAGAACTGCGTTATGTAAAGCGGGTGTTCTCAAACTTCATTGTCGGCAAGATCATTGACTCCATTATCATCGGTATCATCTGCTATATCTGCATGAGCTTCATGAAGATGCCCTATGCGCTTTTAATCAGCGCCTTTGTCGGCGTGACGAATGTGATTCCGTTTTTTGGCCCCTTTGTCGGCGCCATTCCGAGCGCTTTCATTTTGCTCATGGTATCACCGATCACGACTCTGCAATTTCTGATTTTCATTCTGGTATTGCAGCAGTTCGACGGCAATATTCTGGGGCCGCGCATTCTCGGTTCCACGACAGGCATGTCGAGTTTCTGGGTTCTCTTTGCCATTCTGTTTTTTGGCGGCATCTGGGGAATTGTCGGCATGGTGGTCGGCATTCCGACCTTTGCCGTTCTCACCAGATTTACAGAGCGCGCGCTGGCGCATGTGCTGCAGAAAAAGAATCTCCCGGTGGAGGAGAGCTGCTACGACGAACTGGACTATATTGATGAAGAAGACGGCAGTCTGCACTATGGCAGAAAGGGCAAAAGCGCCACGTCTATTTGCAATTCGGACTGAATTAGGCTATAATGCGACTAAAATTACGGGAGTGAGGGTGAGAACATGACATTGTTAGAAGTCTGGAGAACCAAAGCATACGGTGACCAGCTCAGCAAAGAAGAGCAGGAGAAGCTCTGGAGCGACTATTTCCAGGTGGAAAAGGGAATTTACGAGAAGCTGCTCGCCGATGTGACCAAG
>CALLVJ010000169.1 GCA_938010625.1 uncultured Stomatobaculum sp.
CATTACCGCAGCGGCACAGGGTGCACCGGTTGTGACGATCCCGGCGGCACCGGTTTTCCAGCAGGCAGCAGCACCGGCTCCAGTGGCGGCACCGGCTCCGGTGGCAACGCCGGCTCCAGTGGCAGCACCAGCTCCGGCGGCATCGTCGGCTCCAGTGGCAGCGCCGGTTGGCGCAGCTGGCAGCATCACGGTGGAATCCCCGATGCCGGGCAAGATTCTTAGCGTTGAGAAGAAGGTCGGCGACAGCGTGGAAGCTGGTCAGACCATCATGATTCTCGAGGCAATGAAGATGGAGAATGAGATTGTGGCACCGGAAGCAGGTACCATTGCGAGCATCAATGTGAGCGTCAATCAGTCCGTCGAGGCAGGTGAGGTGCTGGCAACTTTGAATTAAGCGGGCTGCGTCAAAGGATGCCCCAAAGAGGAGAGAAAATAAGATGGCGTATTTAACCAATACATTCAGCAATCTTATCCATCAGTCCGCATTCTTCTCCATCACATTCGGAAACCTCATCATGATTGCAGTGGCACTTGTATTCCTGTATCTCGCGATTGCGAGAGGATTTGAGCCATTACTCCTTGTTCCGATTGCGTTCGGTATGCTTCTGGTGAATATTTATCCTGATATCATGCTGGATCCGGCGAAGTCTGCCGACGGAAACGGCGGGCTTTTACATTATTTTTACCAGCTCGACGAGTGGGGAATTCTTCCGCCGCTCATTTTCATGGGGGTTGGCGCAATGACGGATTTTGGCCCTCTCATTGCAAATCCTATGAGCTTTTTGCTCGGCGCAGCGGCACAGTTCGGCATTTATGCCGCATACCTGCTTGCCGTTCTGCTGGGCTTTAACGGCAAGGCGGCGGCGGCTATCTCGATTATTGGCGGTGCAGATGGGCCTACGTCCATCTTCCTCGCAAACAAGATGGGACAGAGTGAGTATCTCGGTGCGATTGCAGTTGCGGCTTACTCGTACATGTCGCTGGTCCCGATTATTCAGCCGCCGATTATGCGCCTCCTGACGACCGAAAAAGAGCGCAAGATCCGCATGGCACAGCTCCGTCCTGTCTCAAAGCTTGAGAAGATTCTTTTTCCGATTGTCGTCACTGTGATTGTGAGTCTCCTGCTTCCGACAACGGCGCCGTTGATTGGCATGCTGATGCTCGGCAATCTGTTCCGGGAGTCCGGTGTTGTGAGACAGCTGACTGACACGGCGAGCAATGCGCTGATGTATATCGTGGTTATTCTGCTCGGCACCTCAGTCGGCGCGACGACCAGTGCGGAGGCCTTCCTGAAGGCGGATACGCTGAAAATTGTCTTCCTTGGACTGGTCGCATTTGCATTTGGCACCGCAGCGGGCGTCCTGCTCGGCAAGCTGATGTGCAAGCTGACTGGCGGCAAAGTAAATCCGCTAATCGGTTCGGCGGGTGTTTCGGCAGTGCCGATGTCCGCGCGTGTCTCCCAGAAGGTCGGCGCCGAGGCTGATCCGACCAACTTTCTGCTGATGCATGCAATGGGACCGAATGTTGCAGGCGTCATTGGAACGGCAGTGGCAGCCGGAACCTTTATGGCGATCTTTGGTGTAAAATAAGCGCAGTCTGTTGAAGACTATCTTTCGCGTGAGACAAGCGCAAGGAGAATATAGATGAATAACGAGAAGAAAAAACCGGTTCAAATTTGTGAGACCGTGCTTCGCGACGCGCACCAGTCTCTCTTTGCAACCAGAATGACGACAGAGGAAATGCTGCCTATCATCGACAAGATGGATGCGATTGGCTATCGCTCAGTCGAATGCTGGGGCGGAGCGACGTTTGATTCCTGCCTCCGCTTCCTCCATGAGGATCCGTGGCAGAGACTGCGCCTTCTAAGGCAGGGATTCAAAAATACAAAATTGCAGATGCTGTTTCGCGGTCAGAATATTCTGGGATATAACCACTATGCGGACGATGTGGTCGAGTACTTCGTGCAGAGGTCCGTCGCAAATGGCATCGACATTCTTCGCATCTTTGACTGCCTGAATGATCTCCGCAATCTGGAGACAGCGGTCAATGCCTGCAAGAAGGAAGGCGCAGAGGCGCAGATTGCACTGTCTTATACGCTCGGCGATGCTTATACGCTGGAATACTGGGTGGGACTTGCAAAGCGCATCGAGGAGATGGGCGCAGACTCCATCTGCATCAAGGATATGTCCGGTCTGCTGACACCGTATGAGGCATATGACCTTGTCAAGGCGCTTAAGGAGTCGACCAGGCTCCCGATTGATATTCACACGCACTATACGTCCGGCGTGGCGTCTATGACGCTTCTGAAGGCGATTGAGGCAGGTGCGGATATTATCGACACGGCGATTTCGCCGCTTGCACTCGGCACGAGCCAGCCAGCAACCGAGGTCATGGTACAGACATTAAAGGGAACGCCCTATGACACGGGCCTTGACATCGAGAAGCTCTCTGAAATTGCAAAATACTTCACAAAGATTCGCGAGAAATATATTGCAAACGGTCTTCTGAGCCCGAAGCTTCTCGGCGTCAACATTAACACGCTGCGCTACCAGGTGCCGGGCGGCATGCTCAGCAATCTGTTGAAACAGCTCACGGAAGCGCACAAGGAGGACCTGCTCCCGGATGTACTGGAAGAAGTGGCGCGCGTCCGCAAAGACTTTGGCGAACCGCCGCTGGTCACTCCATCCTCACAGATTGTGGGGACACAAGCCGTCATGAATGTCCTCACGCACCAGCGCTATAAGATGGTGCCGAAGGAGTCCAGAAAACTTGTCATGGGCGAGTTTGGACAGTCGGTGCGCCCGGTGAATCCGGAGATTCAGAAGCAGATTATCGGCGATGAAAAGCCAATTACCTGCCGTCCGGCGGATCTGATTCCGCCGCAGCTTCCGAAGTTTGAACAGGAAGTGGGACCGTGGAAGCAGCAGGAGGAGGATGTTCTCTCATATGCGTTGTTCCCGCAGGTTGCACTTGATTTCTTTAAGTATCGGCAGGCACAGCAGAGCGGCGTAGATATGAACAAGGCGGATACGGCAAACGGCGTTTATCCGGTCTGATCAGAGCAACGAAAACGACTGCCGCACCGGAGTGTTTTCTTCGGGGTGGCAGTTTTCTGCATTTCTCAGAGAATGAGGGAGAGGAAACAAGCGCAGTGAAAGAAAAGAGAGCAAAGCGAATCGCGCAAGCTGGTATTCTGATTCTGAGCCTGTTGACGCCGTTTTTGCCCATACAGGTGTCACAGTGTTTTGCAGCGCAGAAGAGTGACGCCCCATTTGAGCAGCAGCTGGCGGCAGAAGGCTTTCCAGAGTCCTATAAAGAGAAGCTCAGAGAGCTCCACACCCAATATCCAAATTGGGTATTCAAGGCACAGAAAACCGGTCTCAGCTGGCAGGAAGCTGTGCAGGAAGAGAGCAAGATTGGCAGAAACCTGGTGCATACATCGAGCAGGGATAGCTGGAAGTCAAAAGACAGCGCAGCTTATAATGTGGCGACCAACAGCTGGAAAGGCTTTGACACCAATGCCTGGGTTGCTGCAAACACAAACATTGTCAGCTACTATATGGATCCCAGAAACTTTTTGGACAGTCGCTATATTTTTCAGTTTCAGACTCAGGGATATGATCCGGACAGCCAGAATGCAGAAGGTGTCCGCATGCTCGCGGCCAATTCTTTCTTGAGTGGCATCAGTTTGTCATCTGGGCAGTCTGCCGGCAGCACACAGGTTGCAAGTGCGAAGGGAAAAAGCCCAAGCGCTGTGACTTGGACGGCACCCGGCACGCCGCGAGACAGCGGAAAGGCAGAGGTCGGAGAGGCACCGCTTTCGACGGAAGAACAGCAGCGCAAGACTGCTGCGAGCGCTGCGCAGCCGACCGTTATGACGCGCGGTGAGACGGACAGTACGCAAAAGGAGAGAGCAGCAATCGGGATTCTCGCCGGGGCGCCACACGACAAGCTGGCCAAAACTGAGGGTGGCTCTCTGGAAGCGGAGACAACGGCGGCGGTCGGATCTGCAGAAGAGCAGATAACGCCAGAGAACACAGAAGAAGTGACAGCGATGGAAGCTGTTGAGCCCTACCAACTTTTGGAGGAAGATGCAGAAAACCAGCAGTTTGCGGGCGATGTGCAGGCAGTCATTCGCCGCGGTGCGACTGGCGCAGTTTCGAGCGCGGCAACGACGGCCAATCAAAACAGCGGAACCTTATCCGGTGACGGCAGCGGCTCCAATCCAAGTGGTGTCGATTACATTGCGACGATTATGGCAGCTGCCAGCAGCTCCGGTGTTAATCCGTATGTCCTGACGGCCATGCTGATTCAGGAACAGGGCAGAGCGGGTGGAAGCGGGCTGATCAGCGGAAAAAACCCAAAATTCCCGGGCTTTTATAATTTCTTCAATGCGCAGGCTTTCCAGGATGGCGATAAGACCCCGACCGAGCGCGGTCTCTGGTGGGCAAGCCAGGTGGATGCGACCTATGGCAAACCCTGGGATACGCCGGAAAAGTCCATTATTGGCGGCGCAAAGTATTACAGTGACAATTACTTAAAGAGCGGGCAGGATACCTTTTATCTAAAGAAATTCAATGTCACGGCAAAGGCACGCTATGAGCATCAATACATGACCAATGTTCAGGCGGCTGCGGAAGAGGGCAGAAAGCTCGGCGAGGCATATACAGAGGCGCTCAAACAGAAAAAGCACACATTCCGGATTCCGGTCTATACGGATATGCCGGAGAGCGCCGCGGCTTTACCGGACTGAGACAAGGAGAAGTGACCATGAAGACCATCGGATTGCTTGGCGGAATGAGCTGGGAAAGTACCATCCCCTATTATCGAATCATCAATGAAGAGGTTAAAAACAGGCTGGGCGGACTGCATTCGGCAAAAATAATTTTGTATAGCGTCGAATTCGCCGAGATTGAAAAATGTCAATCCAGTGGAAATTGGGACGAGAGCGGTGAAATTCTGGGACAAGCTGCAAAGGGAATTGAAGCTGCTGGCGCAGATTTTATTCTGATTTGTACCAATACCATGCACAAGGTCGCGGCGCAGATTTCCTCTAAAATTCAAATCCCGCTCATTCATATTGCGGATGCAACCGC
>CALLVJ010000170.1 GCA_938010625.1 uncultured Stomatobaculum sp.
ATAATATTCTCGGCGCATGAAATAAACCAATGACAGGCTGGATGCCATTTCGCATCCAGCCTGTCATTCATTTCACAAGAAAAAATCCTCCAGTCGCACAATCTCCACGCCACAGATCTTTGCTCAACTTTGTTCATTGCAGTACCCGCTGCATCAGAAGGCTAACCGCCGTAATACCAGCCCAGCAGGCAGCGCCGAGCAGCAGTGGCTTTCCGCCGCTCTTCACCAGCTTAATCAGATTGCTGTTTAGTCCAATGGCTGCCATCGCCATGACAATGCAGAATTTGGAGAGCTCTTTGAGCGGCCGGAACGTCGCAGCCGGAAGTCCCGCCTGGACGGCCAGCGTTGTGATCAACGCAGCGAGAATAAAATAGAGAATGAACATGGGGAAAGCGCGGCGCAAGCTGAAACGGTTTGTCTCTGTCTGCCTTTTTGCCGCCTCGCGCGCGCGAAACAGACTGAGAACAAGCGTAATCGGAATGATCGCGAGCGTTCTCGTAAGCTTGACCGTGACAGCCTTGTCGAGAGTTTCAGTGCCAAGCCGCCACATGCTGTCCCAAGTCGAAGCTGCGGCGGTGACCGACGAAGTATCATTGATTGCAGTTCCCGCAAAAATGCCAAAGCTCTCTCCACTCGTCGTATCAAACCCGAGCGCGCGTCCGAGCATTGGAAAAAAGACTGCCGCAAGCACATTGAAAAAGAAAATGACTGAGATGGCCTGTGCCACTTCATCATCATCCGCGCCGATCACAGGCGCAGTTGCAGCAATCGCAGAGCCACCGCAAATAGACGACCCGACACCGACCAAAACTGCTGTATTCCCCGGAATGGAAAGCGCGCGGCAGAGGAGCCACGCGAGCGCCAGGGCTGTGCTGATCGTGCAGACAATAATGGGGATTGACTGGCTGCCTGTCTTTAGCACCACGCCGAGATTCATCCCAAAGCCGAGCAGCACAACCGCAAGCTGCAAAACAGTCTTTGATGTGAATCGGATCCCTGCCGTCGCCTTCCCCTTGTCATTCCACACCATTCCAAGTCCCATGCCAATTAAAATGGCAATCACCGCTCCGCCGATTACAGGAAAGGTCTTTCCGAGCAACCAAGACGGCACGGCAATGACAAGGCACACCAATAGTCCCATTCCATTTTTCTGAATCCAATTCATTCGTTTATCTCCTGTTTTGCCGGAATTTCCGCTACCTGTCTGCATCGCTTTGCTTATCGCGCCGAAGAGCGCGCCCGCACTGATCCGCACATTGATCTAAATGCCGTCTCAAAGGGGCGAATCCGTATCAACTGCGTGTGATGTCCGCGCGGTTTTTCTTGACCTTGTCAATATGGCGCAGATAATACGATGTAACTGCGATTGCAAAGGCGATCAAGCAGAACTCTGGAAAAAGCATAGTCTTTCTCCAGTTCTTTTTCAATCCTCAAATTTACACCATTCTACGACACACATCGCTATAAGCTACCTGAAGCGAATCACAATCGATCTTGCGGCGGTTCTCGCTGATCAGAAAAAGACTGCCGCACCAATCACTTGGTGCGGCAGTCTCTTCTCATTCATTCATGACTAGTTCTTTTCACGAATCACTGCTCTTCTCTCTTCTTCGCGACCGCGAAGCCCGATAACAGCAGAGCAACTGC
>CALLVJ010000171.1 GCA_938010625.1 uncultured Stomatobaculum sp.
CTTTACCGGGCATTTGAGAAACTGAATTTGTTGTAATCAGGGTTGTTGTAAGGATAGAACAGCGGGCGCTTACAGCACTGTTCGAAAGAAACATGTGTCAGATACAAATGGATATGCGGAATCGAAGGTACCAGATGTGTCATGCGCGTGCGCAATAATCTCTCAAAGTTTCCTGCCAAAGGCAGAAACGAATAGCACAGTGGGAACTCCGAACGGCAACGGGGAGAGGTTCAAAGAAGGGGGAAAAGCTTATGGCACTGGATTACAGGAAGTGCGCACAGGAAATCGTCGACCATATCGGCGGGCGGGAGAATGTCGCACAGGCGGCGCACTGCGCGACACGGCTCAGGCTTGTGATCAAGGATAACAGCAAGGTTGACAAGACCTACCTTGACAATGTCGAGGGCGTCAAGGGTATGTTTGAGTCGAACGGGCAGCTGCAGCTCATCATTGGCACAGGAACGGTCAACAAGGTCTACGACGAGTTCCTGAGCATTACAGGCATGACGGCGGCGACCAAGGACGATGTGAAGGCAGCGGCAGCCGCGCGGCAGCCGCTCTGGAAGCGGCTGTTAAAGCCAATTGGCGATGTCTTCGTGCCGATTTTGCCGGCGATTGTCGCCTCTGGTCTCATGATGGGACTGGTTGAGGCGCTCGCCAAGATTCCGGGGCTTGGATTTTCGGGGTCCGACTGGTTTGCATTTCTCGACATGGTGGCAAATACAGCCTTTGCCTATCTGCCGGTCATTGTCGCCATCTCGGCAGCGCGCGTGTTCGGCGGCAACATTTTCCTCGGCGCTGTCATTGGCCTCCTGATGATTCACTCTTCGCTGACCAACGGCTGGAATGCGTCACAGGGGTACGATGTCTGGTATCTGTTCGGGCATCTCGAGATTTTCCCGAACTATGCGCTCGGACAGATCAATCAGCTCGGCTATCAGGGACATGTCATTCCGGTCATTCTCTCGGTCTTTTGTATGAGCAAGATTGAGAAGTGGTTCCACGACCATGTGCCGGAAATGCTGGATCTCTTCATCACGCCACTTTGTACCGTGATGATTACGGCGCTGCTCACCTTCATGATTATCGGACCGATTTTTTCCGGTCTCGAGACTGTGGTGCTACATGCGGCGGAGATGCTGGTGCACAATCCAGTCGGCGCAATGGTCATGGGCGCAATTTACCCGGCGACCGTTGTGATGGGATTGCACCACATGTACAACGTGATTGAGGCTGGTATGCTCGGCTCTGTGGGCTTAAACACATGGATGCCGATTGCCAGTGCGGCAAACTTCGCGCAGTTCGGCGCCTGCCTCGCGGTCGGCATCAAGACCAGAAGCCAGAAGACCAAGAGTATTGCAGTTCCCTCCGCGCTCTCCGCATCTCTTGGCATTACCGAGCCGGCCATTTTCGGCGTCAATATGCGTTTCTATAAGCCCTTTGTGGCAGGCATGGCGGGCGGCGCTGTCGGCGCGCTGGTCGGCGCACTGATGGGGCTTGGCGCGACGGCCTACGGCGTGACGGGGCTCCCGGGG
>CALLVJ010000172.1 GCA_938010625.1 uncultured Stomatobaculum sp.
AGCCAGAGTCCACCCTTTGACCTGATTTTTCTGGATCCTCCCTATGGTCTGGGGCTGGAAGACGGGGTGCTGACCCAGCTTTTACACACACCTTTATTGCAGGCGGACACCTTCCTTATTGTGGAGGCGAACATCGAGGCCGATGCCACCCGCTTTGAGAGACTGGGATATACGCTTCTTAAAGTCAAAGAATACAAGACCAATCAACACATCTTTCTCCAGAGAAGGTACGACGAAACATGACAACTGCGGTCTATCCGGGCAGCTTTGATCCGGTCACAAATGGACATCTTGACATCATAAAACGCGCTTCCAAAATGTTTGATCATTTGATCATCGCTGTCCTGAATAACAAAGCAAAATCACCGTTGTTCACGACAGCCGAACGTGTTACAATGCTATGCGAAATAACAGCAGGTATCAAAAATATTGAAGTCGAGAGCTTTGACGGGCTGTCGATCAGGTATTGTCACGAAAAGGGAGCGCAGGTGATGGTGCGCGGACTGCGGGCTGTGACGGATTTTGAATATGAGCTGCAGATTGCGCAGACCAATCGCGTGATTGCACCCGATATTGACACTGTATTTTTGACAACCAATTTGAAGTATTCTTATCTGAGTTCCAGTATCGTCAAGGAGATTGCAGCTTATCAGGGCGACATCAGCGCCTTTGTGGATAGCCGCGTCGCAGCGAAGATTATGGAAAAGTATAAACATTGTCAGAATTGTGAAAGTGGAGCAGAGGCATGAGCAGAATAGAGCAGGTGATTTCTGAGATTGAAGATTACATTGAGGAGTGCAGACCATCGGCCTTTTCCGCCTCAAAGATTGTTGTCCAGAAAGAGGAATTACAGGAGAAGTTATCGGAACTCCGCATGGCAATTCCAGAAGAACTGGATCAGAGCAAAAAGATCCTGAGCAACCAGAATGCAATTATGATGGATGCGCAGGCGCGCTACAATACCATGGTCAACGAGGCCTCCAAAAAGACGGAACAGCTGGTCAATCAGTCTGAAATCGTTCAGAAGGCGACGACAACTGCCAATGAGATTCTGCAGAGCGCACGGGCGCAGGCGCAGAACATTGTGGATGCCGCCCAGGCAGAGGCAAATGGCATTCGTCTCAGCTCAATTCAGTACACTGACGAGTTGTTGTTGAATGTACAGAATATCATCGGCAATGCCTCCAGAGAGGCAGATGCGAGAAATCAGGCCTTGCAGCTGGCCTTCCGGCAGAGCTTTGATCAGATTGCAGCCAACCGTCAGCAGCTTGCCGCGAGCAATGGCAGCACACAGGCGGGAGAACAACAGCAATAAGCGAAAAGAGTTTGCCTCCGTGCAAACTCTTTTTATACATAGGAGGAGTAAGTTTGCAGATCAATCGACTTCCCCGGCCTTTTCTCGAGGAAATGCGTACCTTGCTCGGCGAAGTCGAGTATGAAGCGTTTCTCGCATCCATGGATGAAGTGCCGCTATCGGGACTGCGCGTCAATCACCTGAAGATCAGCACCGAAAAGTTGTCGGAGACCTTCGGCGCCTTACAACCGGTTCCCTGGACAAAAAATGGCTTCTACTGTGAACCCGGTGGAGAGTATACTTCTCATCCCTATTACTATGCAGGTCTCTACTATATCCAAGAGCCCTCTGCCATGTCCTCGGCAGCGCTGCTCGGGGCGAAACCAGGTGAGCGCATTCTGGATCTCTGCGCTGCCCCGGGTGGCAAAAGTACGCAGATTGCGGATGATTTACAGGGAAAAGGCTTTCTGCTTTCCAATGACCTGAGTGCTTCACGCGCCCGGGCCTTGCTGAAAAATATTGAGCTCATGGGCATCGGAAACTGTTGCATTAGTTGCGAGGACTCCGGAAGATTAAAGAACGAGTACCCGCTTTTTTTTGACCGCATTCTGGTGGATGCCCCCTGTTCCGGCGAGGGCATGTTCCGAAAACACCCGGCTGTCATCAAAGCCTGGGTAGAGCACGGCAGGGATTTTTACTGTACAGTGCAATCCAGACTGCTGGACGATGCGGTGGATATGCTCCGACCGGGTGGAACCTTGCTCTATTCGACCTGTACGTATAACCGCAATGAGAACGAAAATCAGATTGCCGCTTTTTTGGAGCGTCATCCGGACTTTGCCGTTGATCCCATTCCGGCAGGGCACGGCCTCACAGCTTCAGTCTTTTTGCCCGGGACTGTACGCCTTTTCCCGCACAAAGCGCGAGCAGAAGGACATTTTGTAGCGCGCCTGAAAAAGTCTGGAGAAGCACCGCCAATCAGCGTACAGGCCAGTGCATTTCCCGGCAAGAAAGAAACTCAGCTGCTCCGGCAACTGCAACCGGTGCTCGAGGAGTTCTTTTCTGCCTGCGCCTGGAGCCCGGATGTTTCGCGTCTCAAGCTGCAGGGAGACTATATTCTGCAGCTTCCGGATGCAGCTGTACTTCGCGCGCCACTCCGATATTTGCGAACCGGTCTGCTGCTCGGGCAGATTTCTCACGGCAGATTCAAGCCCTCGCAGGCTCTCGCAATGTATCTTCGCGCCGATGACTGGGCAAATTCAGTCTCTTATCCGGCAGATGATCCGACTGTGCGTCGCTATCTCCATGGCGAAACCCTGGAAGCAACCGACAGCGGCAGC
>CALLVJ010000173.1 GCA_938010625.1 uncultured Stomatobaculum sp.
TGT
This sequence comes from uncultured Stomatobaculum sp., assembly GCA_938010625.1. Classification (GTDB taxonomy): domain Bacteria; phylum Bacillota; class Clostridia; order Lachnospirales; family Lachnospiraceae; genus Moryella. Next base: position 4 of record CALLVJ010000173.1, read on the forward strand.
CATGATTGGCCATTACCTCTGGCTCACGTTGCTCTACGGCATTGCAAGCGCATATTCGGGCAGAAACGGCATGAACATCGTGAAGAACTACGGTCCCGCCTATATGACCGCTGTCGGAACCATGTCCTCGGCCGCGACACTCTCCGTCGCCCTGCAGTGCGCAAGAAAATCTGAGCCGACACTCCGGGATGACCTCGTGAATTTTGGCATTCCGCTCTTTGCAAACATTCACCTCTGCGGCTCTGTGATGACTGAGACTTTCTTCGTGATGGCAGTCTCCAAGATGCTCTATGGAGAATTCCCCTCTGTTGGCAAGATGATTCTCTTCTGCCTGTTGCTCGGTGTATTTGCAATTGGCGCACCCGGCGTGCCTGGCGGCACGGTCATGGCATCGCTTGGCCTGATCACCGGTGTACTCGGCTTTGACGAGACCGGCACTGCCCTGATGCTTACCATCTTCGCCCTGCAGGATTCCTTCGGCACAGCCTGCAACGTGACCGGCGACGGCGCGCTGACTTTAATTCTCACCGGCTATGCAGAAAAACACGGCATCAAAGAGACAAAACTCGACAGTGTGCTGTGACAGACACAAAACGCCCGCCCGGATTTCCGGGCGGGCGTTTTTGGGATACACTGCCATCACTGCGCTGTTAGCATTCACCATATGACCAAACAGTACTCTGTCCGGCAAAATACGATGTCTGCGCTTATGGTTTTACGGCTCTTGTCAATATAAAGGTCGGCACATGGTACTCAAAAAACGCCCCCGCCTCATTTGTATCTTCCAGCAGGTCTTTGAGCCAAAAACCCGCTTTCAGCTGCCCGCCAATCTGCTCCTCCAGCGTGTGCGAAAAGACCAGCGCCATATCCGCTGCGAGCAGTTCCTGCCTGAGACTCTCATCCTTCAGCGGGTTAAAAGGCAGCCTCCGCTTGAGCGTCGTCTCCTCCTCCCCCCAGAACGCCCAGTAAATACCTGTGTCCAGCCCCGCCAGAAAGACCCCGCCCGGCTTCAAAACGCGGTAAATCTCTGCAAATACCGGCAACACTTCCTCGATATAGTGATTGGACACCGGATTAATCACAAAATCAAAGCTCTCATCTGCAAACGGAAGCCTCTCTGTCATATCACCCTGACAGAGTGTGACAGAATACCCCTCCCGCTCGCTCACAAGTCTGTCCGCCGCAAGCTGTATCTCCGAAAAGTCCAGCAAGGTGCAATCTGCCCCTCGCGCAGCGAGAACCGCCATCTGCTGTCCGCCGCCTGCGGCGAGACCAAGTACCTTCTTTCCCCTGCAATCCTCATACCAGTCAAACGGCACCTTGCGGTTCGGCGTGAGCGTCAACAGCGCCTCGCCGCCTGCTGCAGCCAGAAAATCCTCATGCGTCAAAGGACGCATCCAGGGCAAATCATACTTTTCCTTCCAGGCATTAATGCTGGCCTCGTTTTGACCGGTATACTTCATAGTTCCTCCCCCGACGTCACGGTGAATGTCTTCTCAAATGTCGGTTCGTCAAAGAAGTACCGCCCCTCCCCGGCCCGCAGAGTGAATTCAAGCTTCTTCACCTCCGTAAGCTGATACTTCTTGAGTTCTTCTTCCTCACAGCTCACGGTCAGGAAGGTCTTTTCCCCGACGTCCAGGTTTTCGTCAAAGCTCTCGTGCATCATGCAGTCGTCGGCGGAGATATGGTCAAACTCGAAGAAAAACGGTTTGTCACCGATGTTTTCGAGGTACAGGTTTGCGCAGTACGCGCCATCCTCAAACCCTGCACTAAGCAAGGTCATCCGGAAATTTTCATTTTCTTCGAGCACTTGCTCGTTTTCTCCGGTCTGTCGCTGAAAGCTCGTGCCACTGCCCTCGCCGTAGGGGTAGATGTGAAACACATCCGGCGTATCGCGGCGCGCGCCGATATCTGCCGTGTCCTCGACATCGAAGGTAAACTTTAAGTCCTTAAAGTCCCACATGTCATAGTTCCGATTCTCGCGAAACACCACCTGCTCTTTGACTGTCTTTCCGGCTTTCACTTTCGGGGTACAGTAGGCCTCGAGGACCAGGCCGTCGCCGCTCACCGCTGTCATCCGAAATAAGAGCTCCTTATCGTCTGTCTTATTCTCAAGGCTGAGGTTCACAATATACTGATTGCGCTTTCCCTTCTCAATGCCATCCACGGTAATCGCATACCACTCCCGATCGACTGCGAGAAAGGACTCAATTTGCGGCGCTGTCGCGTGCTTTCCGCTGTCCGCTCCACTCTTTTGCGCCGTGCTCTGCTTGCGCGCGCAGGCGCCGAACATGACCGCGAGCGCCAGAACGAGAGCTGCTGCCAACCGCTTTTTTCCCATTACTGTACCTCCTGTCGGGTTCGTTGCCTTGTTCAGAGCTTCAAACGAATCGTATCGTCAAAGAGTAGCGCGCTCGAAATGTTCTTTCCGTCCGTCACCTTGAGCGAAAACTCTGCGTCGTGCACCGCCGTAATCTGATTCTCCTCGATTTTCGATTTGCTGAAGCGCAGCGTGTCGAAGCGCCGCTCACCGGGCTTCAAATACGCAGTCATGACATTCGCAATCATTTTGCCGTTCAGCGACGGGTAGTCGATTGCAAAGCGCATCTCTTTCTCGCCGTTATTCTCGAG
>CALLVJ010000174.1 GCA_938010625.1 uncultured Stomatobaculum sp.
CGCCGCCATAGTATACTGTCCGCTGCCGCGGTATTCTTTCAGCGTCTCCAAACTCGGAAATGTCTTCATGGTTTACCTCCTCCATTGTCCGCACTGCCTGCCGGCACAAAAAAATCCCCGGCAGACATGCCTAAGCATGCTGCCAGGGACGAAATCATAAACTCCGCGGTGCCACCCTGTTTTATGGTATGACCATACACTTGTCGGGATACCAACATATCCCCGGCAACTGACGTATGCCCTCACGTCGCAGAATACTTGCCCCACGGCTTTCCCTGCGCCCTCAGCGGTCCATTTGACGACTTGTTTTTCATCTGCATCTCAGCATCGCAGACTCTCTGTAGAAGCATCATCGCCGTTATCTCCGCATCAACGGTTTGCCACTCAATTTTTCGTTATTCTAGTCGAATGTTGTGCCGCTGTCAAGCCGGATTCTCTGTAATAATCCGGTTTAACTCCTGTTTTACCCGAAACGTGTTCAGTCCGTGCACGCGGCAGGCCTCAGCGAGCGTCTCGGAACTTGCCGCCGCACAGCCAAAACAGTGCATGCCGAGACTCGACAAAAATTCCTGGGTCTCCGGATACATATTTGCAATTTCTCCGATCAGATCCTCGCTGCTGACCGGTCCCTCTTCCCATTCAAAACCTTCCATTCCGTATTTCCCCTCCGCCGCAAATGCGCTGTGGCTTTTTTTCAAAGTATACCTGTAAGGTCAGCAAAAGTAAACGCACAATTCATCTTCCACTTGACGAATTTCTCTGTGTTAGTGCATAATAATTCTGTATTAGAAAAGGCTAATATCCGAGTACACAACAAAGGGGGTTCTCTCATGAGGAAACAACTTTACCGCGTCCTTCCGGCACTCGCAGCGGCAGCGCTCCTTGCGGCCTGCGGCGGCAAAACCAGTGAGACAACTGCGGCGAGCGCAGACAGCAGCGCCGTTTCGAGCGCAGCGGCAGGCACCGAGGCAGCCGCCGAGGTTCCGGCGCTCTCGCCTGACGAATATGTCTTCGTCAAAATGAACGTGCCCTACGCAGACTACTACTACGGCGAGCTGAAGGACATTCAGCCGGAGGCTTACTCAAAGGACGCAAAGGCGCAGCTTGACAAGGCGGATGCCGTCGAAGCGGCAGGCTATCGCAAAGAGGGTGTCTACGATGCCGTGACTTCGCCGACCGTCAAAAAGTACAAAGATTACAAGGGCGCTTATGCCGAGGAAAAGGACGGACAGTCCGTCTATAACGGTGTCGCCGAAGTCAATGTCGCAATTGCAAAGCCGCTCTACGAGGATGCCAAGAAAGCCATCGAAGAGAAGAAAGAGGCCAAGAATCCGATTCTGGCCCTCGTCGGCAATGCGACCGGCGAGGAGAGCGCACAGCCCGCCGAGTACAAGGTTCTGAATTCCGACGGCACGCTCTCGAAAACCTTCGGCAAGGTCACAAAGGCAGCGGATGTCAAGGCTTCGATCACGACCACTTCGAACTACGGCAACTACGAGCTCGACTTAAAGGGCGTCGAGGTGGATCCGGACACCCTGCAGGGCGCTGTGCTTGAGACCTCGGACGGGGCAAAGTACGGCTTAAAGCACCTCGACAATCTCTGGTTGAAGCCGGAAGAAATTGCCTTCTCCGCAGCGCCGTTCGAGGACAAGGCGCACAAGGTCGCAAAGCAGTATGAGAGATTCGCCGACATCGGCGGCAAGACCATCAAGAAAGTCACTTACCTCGTGAAGGACGGCGACGATGTCGAGGTCGACACGGATCTCTTCGTGAAGAACCTCGCCCCGGCTGACTACAAGGTCACGGGCGATGAGAAAGTCAGCTACACGGCCGAGGGCAGCAAGATTAACTACCAGCTCAGCACCGGTTCCGACGAGTACAAGCTCTCCCGCGTGATTTACCGCCGCGCGGACTCCGATGTTAAGATTGACACCGCAACCGCAGGCGTTCTCGTGCTCCCGAAGGAGGCGAAGCCCGGCACCTATCAGTTTGTCTTCTCGAATGACAAACTCTCGGATGTCTCATTCAGCTGCACCGTGGATTCTGGCCTCACAGCCGATGACTTCAGCTTTGCGGACAACAAGCTCTCGCTGAAAGAGAATGCGCAGGGGCTCACCGTCGCGGACTACTTAAAGACCACTTCCGCGGCAAAGGTCGGCGAAACCGAGTATAAAGGCGGCAGAGCGAGAAAATTCGGCGTAACGGCATTCAACGAGGACGGCAGTGTGAAGCTCGACGCGACGACCGCCGGCGATACTGGCGATGTCAAGATCTTTGACGGCGCTTCCTCCTACCCGGTCACCCTCTCCGCAGACGGCTATCCGGATCTCAGCTTCACTGTGGAGGCAAAATGAGTTTAGTGCTTTGCCTGGCCGTCACCGGTCTCTGCTTCTCCCTCCTGGAGAAGCAGATCCGGCAGCGGCCGTTTTTTTTCTACCTGTTTTTTGTTCTGCTCTCGCTCCTCAGCATCTTTTTGCCGATGGATCTGACGGTACCGCCCAAGCCATGATAAACCTAGCAGCATCTTCCATATCGTGGGCAGTAAACCGATGGGATAGGTAGTATTGGCAGCATCTTTCAACATCTTTGGT
>CALLVJ010000175.1 GCA_938010625.1 uncultured Stomatobaculum sp.
TGCAGATTGACGGGCAGATGATGGAGGAGCTCAGACGCATTAAGGAAGCGCTCCGCGCGGACTGGACTTTACTCACAGTCGATGCGATGACCGGTCAGGAAGCGGTCAATGTCGCGAAGACCTTCGAGGAGAAAGTCGGCGTGGACGGCGTGATTGTGACGAAGCTCGACGGTGATACGCGCGGCGGCGCGGCACTCTCGATTAAGGCAGTGACCGGCAAGCCGATTCTCTACGTCGGCATGGGTGAGAAGCTCTCAGACCTAGAGCAGTTCTATCCGGACCGCATGGCGTCCCGGATTCTTGGAATGGGCGATATTCTCTCCCTGATTGAGAAGGCACAGGCGGAGGTCGACGAGGCAGCGGCGCGCCGCATGAGCGAAAAGCTCAAAAAGGCAGAATTCGACTTCAACGATTTCCTGGACCAGATGAAACAGGTCAAAAAGCTCGGCGGCATCGCGGGTATCATGGCAATGATGCCGACAGCCGGCGCAAACATGCCGGAGATTGATGAGAGCCACATGGGGCGCGTTGAGGCGATGATACTCTCGATGTCAAAAGAGGAGCGGGCAGATCCGTCCATCCTGAATCCGTCGCGGAAAAACCGCATTGCGCGGGGGGCGGGCGTGGACATCACAGAGGTGAACCGCATGGTCAAGCAGTTCGAGCAGATGCGGAAGATGATGAAACAGCTTCCCGGCATGATGAAGAACAAGCACCGCGGCGGGCTCGGCGGGCTTTTTGGAAAGCTCGGTTTTTAATTCGGTATCAGTGCAAATTTTGCATTGCAAATACAAATCAACGATTTTTAGGAGGAAATTACAATGGCAGTTAAGATGAGACTTCGCAGAATGGGGCAGAAGAAGGCACCGTTTTACCGCATCATCATCGCGGACGAGAGAAGCCCGCGCGACGGTCGCTTCATCGCAGAGATCGGCCTCTACGATCCGACCAAGGAGCCGAGCGTGATCAAGTTCGAAGAGGAAGAGGCGAAGAAGTGGCTGAAGAATGGCGTGCAGCCAACTCCGCGCGTCGCAAAGCTCTTAAAGCTCGCAGGTATCACGGAATAAGACGATGAAAGAGTTGGTGGAAGTCATCGCAAAGGCGCTGGTTGACAGACCGGAGGAGGTCCGTGTCACGGAGGAGGAGAGAGAGGACGCAATTGTGCTGAAGCTCTCGGTCGCCGAGGCGGACATGGGGCGTGTTATCGGCAAGGGCGGCAAGATTGCAAAATCAATTCGCGCTGTCTTAAGAGCGGCTTCCGCTCGCCAGTCAAAGCATATCCTGTTGGACATTGACTGAAACAAAGAAGTGAGGAACGCGCGTGACAGACAAGTTTAGAATTGGCGTCATCAGTTCTGTGCACGGCATACGTGGCGAGGCGAAGGTCTTTGTGACTTCCGATGAGCCCGAGCGCTTTCGCAGTCTGAGACAAGTGCATGCGCTGCGCCCTGAGAGCGCGCTGCACCTGAAAGGTGCAAAGCGCACCGGGGAAAAAACAGACCGGGACGGAGTTCTCTTGGAACTCAGCTCGGTCCATTTTTTTAAGCGCATGGCCATCTGTAAGTTCAAGAGAATTGATACGCCGGAGGAAATCCGGAAGTATATCGGGATGGAGCTCTGGATTCCGCGGGAAGAGGGCATACACCTCCAAAAGGGCGAGTTCTATGTCGCAGATTTGATCGGGCTTCCGGTGATTACCGATGAGGGCGAGATACTTGGCACGGTGAAATCCATCTGGCCAACTGGCGCCAATGAAGTCGTGACGGTTCTCAGGAAAAACGGCGAGGAGCTCTTGCTGCCCTACATCAAGGACTGCATTCTCGAAGTGAATCCGGAAGAAGGTTTTTTGAAGGTGCATCTCATGGAGGGTCTGCTCTGATGCGCTTTATCATTCTTACACTGTTTCCGGACATGATACGACAGGGGCTCTCGACGAGCATACTCGGCAGGGCAGAGGAGAGAGGCTTCATCGCGTTTGATGTGCAGAACATCCGCGACTATACGACCGAGCGGCACGGCCATGTGGACGATGCGCCTTACGGCGGCGGCGCAGGTATGCTCATGCAGGCAGAGCCGATCCTTCGCTGTTACCGCAGCGCGACGGCAGAATTGCCAAAGTCGCCACGGGTCATCTATGTGACGCCGCAGGGCAGACAGTTCATGCAGGCAGATGCCAAGGGCTTTGCAGCGGAGGAGAATCTTCTGATACTCTGCGGGCACTACGAGGGTGTCGATGAGCGCGCACTCATGCTGCTCGGCGCCGAGCCCTATTCGATTGGTGACTATGTGTTGACCGGCGGGGAACTCCCTGCCATGGTCATGGTCGACGCAATCAGCCGGATGGTTCCGGGTGTTCTCTCGAACCATGAGAGCGGCGAGGTCGAGTCCTTCGAGGGCAATCTCCTCGAATACCCACAGTACACGCGCCCAGAAGTCTATGAGGGGCTGCGTGTCCCCCCTGTACTACTCTCAGGTGATCACAAAAAAGTCGCGCAGTGGAGACGGGAGCAATCGCTGCTTCGCACAAAAGAGCGGCGGCCGGATCTGTTTGCAAAGGTAGAGCTCAGCAAGGCGGATCGGAAGTTCTTGCGGGCGCAGGCGGCGCTGCCCGCTGAACAGGCAGAAAATAACAGCTTGTAGAATTTGGCAGCTTGTGCTAAACTAGTAAAGCTGTTTATAAAGAGATGTTCCGCTGCGGCAGACGCTTGCGCGCAAGAACGTCGAATGTTGCAGGAGGAAAAGGAAATGAGACAGAATCCGATTTTAGAGAAGATTGAAGCAGAGCAGATCCGCGTGCCGGGTCAGTTCGAGGTGGGTGACACGGTTCGTGTCCACAACAAGATCAAAGAGGGCAACCGCGAGAGAGTTCAGATGTTTGAGGGTGTCGTCATGAAGATCCAGAACGGTGGGCTCAGAAAGACCTTCACGGTTCGCAAGATTTCGAACGGTATCGGCGTCGAGAAGACCTGGCCGCTCAGCTCTCCGTTCGTTGACCAGGTTGACGTGGTGCGCCGCGGTAAGGTCAGAAGAGCAAAGCTCAACTACCTGCGGAAGCTCTCCGGCAAGGCTGCAAAGGTCAAAGAGGTCATCTAAAGTTTATATAGAACCCAAAGGAGGAACTGTCATCTTTCAAGAGGAAATGATGGTTCTTCTTTTTGTTGCGGGAAAAAGTGTTTTCAGCTTCATGGAATCGTAAGTATGACGGCATGTTTCTCATGATATACTTGATATACTAAAATAGATAAGACAAGAAACAAACAGATCATTGAAAAGACCAACAGGAATTGTCCTGTTTTTTTGATAGAATGGAGATCCCGTGCGCACTTCGTATGAAGTTGAAGATAGCTTATTGCGGCGTATTTGCCGTCTGGTGGTGGAAATTGTCACAGTCATTGCTTTTGCGTGGTTTATTGTCTATTCTTTCGGAACACAAGTTGTGAACAACGGCCAGAGCATGCGCCCGACGTTGGAGGATGGCGATCGGCTGCTCTTAGATCGCTTTGGGTTCAAGTTGTTCGGGCCGAAGCGCTTTGACATTGTTCTCTTCAAAAGCAGCAGCGGACAGACCAACATCAAGCGCATTCTGGCACTGCCGGGAGAGAGTGTGGAAATCCGGGGCGGCGTGCTCTATATCAACGGGCAGCGTCTCGCGACGCCCGCTTCCTTAAAGCTCAGTGGAATTGCAAATCCGGGGCGGGTCAGTGAGAGCATTTCGCTCGGGCGGGATGAATTTTTTGTGTTGAGCGACAATCTGGAGGCGGGCGAGGATTCCCGCTCCGAGAGCATTGGCAATGTCACGCGAAAAATGATACGCGGCAGGATCTGGTTTCGAATGCAGCCCCTGCGCAGTATAGGGCGCATTCGCTGAGAAGAGGAAATGAGATGGATATACAGTGGTATCCGGGGCACATGACCAAGGCGCGCCGCGAAATGGAAGAAGATGTGCGGATCGTCGACATGGTCATTGAACTTCTGGACGCGAGAGCGCCCTTTTCGAGCGGCAATCCGGAGATCCGACGGCTCGGCCAGGGCAAGGAGCGCGTGATTGTCTTAAACAAAGCGGATCTTGCCGACGCAGCGACGACCGCGGCGTGGACGCGCGCATTTCAGGCGGAGGGCGCACATTGTGTCGCGATGGATGCGCGCGGCAGCGGAAATCGGAAGCTTCTGATGCGCACCATTGAGGCGGCGGCGCTGTCAAAGCGGGAGCGCGACAAGAAGAGAGGCATTTTAAGCCGCCCGGTTCGTGCGATGGTCGCCGGCATTCCGAATGTGGGCAAGTCCACCCTGATCAATATGCTCTCCGGCAGAAGTTCCGCAAAAACCGGCAATAAGCCGGGCGTGACACGCGGCAACCAGTGGATCCGCTTTCACCAGTCAGTGGAGCTCCTCGATACGCCGGGCATTCTCTGGCCAAAGTTTGAGGATCCGGCGATTGGCGAAAAAATTGCCTTCCTCGGTTCCATCAATGAGATGATCGTGGATAAGACCGAGCTCGCTGTGACCTTGCTTGCATTTTTACAGGCAAAGGGGAAGCTCACAGGCGCGGTGGAGCGCTACCAACTCACCGGAACAGAGAGCCCGGCGGAAATGCTGACCCGGATTGCAGAGCGCCGCGGCTGTCTGGCCGCAGGCGGCGCGGCAGATATGGAAAAGGCAGCGGCAGTTGTGATCAACGAGTTCCGGAGCGGCGCGCTCGGGCGCATTTCCCTTGAAGCGCCGACAGAGGAGAAGGCAGATGGCACTGAGAACCCTGAACGGTGAAAAACTCGAGGCAGAGAGGGCGCGGCTCGCCGCGCTCCGGCGCTACGAGGAGGAATATCTTGCGAAAGGCTATGCGGCAATCTGCGGCATCGACGAGGCTGGCAGAGGACCGCTTGCAGGGCCGGTTGTCGCGGCGGCTGTGATACTGCCGCCGGGCGCTGAAATTCTATTTCTGAATGACTCGAAGAAACTCTCGGAGGCGCGGCGGGAGGCGCTCTTTGATGAGATCTGCGCGAAGGCAGTGAGCTTTGGCATTGGCAGCGTCTCACCTGCGCGGATTGACGAGATCAATATCTTGCAGGCGACTTACGAGGCGATGCGGGAGGCGATTGGCAAACTCACGCCGAAGCCGGACTTCTGTCTGAATGACGCCGTAACCATTCCAGGCGTCGCGGCTTCTCAGCTGCCGATTGTGAGGGGCGACGCGAAGAGTTTGAGCATTGCGGCGGCTTCAGTGATCGCAAAAGTGACGAGAGACCGCTATATGCGGAGCTGTGATGCGCTCTATCCGCAATATGGCTTTGCCAGGAACAAGGGCTATGGAACAGCGGAGCACATCGAGGCACTCAGGCAGTACGGCGCGACGCCCTTGCACCGGAAGACTTTTCTCACACATTTTGAACTCGGCAGCAGCGAGGCATGAAGCGGCAGAATACGCGCGCGGTCGGCGCGCAGTATGAGGCAAAGGCGGCAGCTTATCTCAGCGCCAGAGGTATTACAATCCTCGCGAGAAATTTTGATTGCCGGCGAGGTGAGATTGATTTGATTGGAAGTGACGGGCGCTATCTCATTTTTTTTGAAGTCAAGTACCGCAGCAGCCAAAAAGACGGCATGCCTTTTTCGGCGATTGGCGCCGTGAAACAGCGGTGCATGTTTTATGCCGCGCGGCAGTATCTTTACCAGCAGCGCTTGCCGGAGAACACGCCGGTCCGTTTTGATGCGGTCGGTATTCTCGGCGAAGAGCTGGTCTGGATCCGGGATGCGTTTCGGGAGACAAACATTTAGTCCGCAGTGAGGACTGCGGTGAGGTGTACAGTGAGAGCACAGGAAAGGAGTGTACTGCATGGCAGACTATCAGCTTCCGCCCTGGCAGTTTGAGCCAGGACATCAGATGGAGGCAGCCGAGACGGGAGAGCTCAGCTATCTCTATTTTCCGGCCTTCCGGGCATATCCAAAGCTCCGACACGGATTTTCGACGCGGCAGGGCGGCGTGAGCGAGGGCTATCTCGCGACGATGAATTTTTCATTTGACCGAGGCGATGAGCCCGAGCGTGTGCGGGAAAATTATCACCGCATTGCCGCGGCGCTCGATGTGAGCTACGACTCTCTGACTGTCGCAAAGCAGACGCATACGACCAATATTCGGGAGATCACAACGGCTGACCGCGGCGCCGGTGTCCGCTTTCCGCGCCCCTATGACAATGTTGACGGGCTCATGACCAATGTGCCCGGTATTACGCTCGTGACGTATCACGCGGACTGCCTGCCGCTCTATCTCTACGATCCGGCGCATCAGGCGGTCGCGCTGTTGCACGCGGGCTGGCGCGGCACCGTGGATCGCATTGCGCTCTGCGGTCTCGAGAAGATGCAGGAAGCCTACGGAACCAGACCTTCGGATGTCATCGCCGGTATAGGCCCCGGCATCTCGGCGGCCTGCTATGAGACAAGTGAGTCTGTGCGGATACAGTTTGCGGCAACATTTTCGGATCGGGACATGCAGATCATCTTCACGGCGCCGCATACAGGGGAGGATGGTGCGCGTCACTGGCAGCTTGACCTCGCGCGCGCCAATCACCTTCTGCTCGCGCACGCGGGGGTACAGGAGATTTTTGAGAGCGGCGTCTGCACGTATCGAAATGCAAAGCGCCTCTTTTCACACCGCGCCCAAGGCGTGAAAAGAGGGTTGAATGCCGCTTTTCTCGGCATAGCGGATTCCATAGCGCCGCGGACAGGAGACCTGCGATGAAGGAGCGCCTCAAACGTCAGCTCGCCTTTGCGCTCGAGCTCGACAAGGAAAAGAATATTTTACGACAGACACATCTCACGGGGCACGGGCGGCGCGAGAATGATGCAGAACACGCCTGGCATATGGCGCTGATGGCATACTTGCTGCGGGAGTATGCGAATGAGCCGGTGGACATTGCGCGGGTCATGCTGATGTGCCTGTTGCACGATGTGGTGGAAATTGATGCGGGCGATACTTACGCCTATG
>CALLVJ010000176.1 GCA_938010625.1 uncultured Stomatobaculum sp.
GATCTCGACAAGGTGCCGCTCAAGTATGCGGGTCTCGACGGCACAGAGATTGCAATTTCCGAGTCGCAGGAGCGCATGGCCTGTGTGCTTGACCCGAAGGATGTCGACACATTTCTGCAGTATGCGCGCGAAGAGAACCTCGAGGCGACGCCGGTCGCAGTCGTCACAGCGGAGCCGCGCCTTGTCTTGAACTGGAGAGGCAGGGCGATTGTCGATTTGTCCCGCGCGTTCCTCGACACGAACGGCGCACACCTCACGGCAGAGGTCGAAGTCGAACTGCCAAAGCGTGCAGAGAACCCGTTTGCAGCGCAGCAGATGGGAGATGTGAAGGGAAAGTGGCTTGCAACGCTCGCCGAATTGAATGTCTGCTCGCAGAAGGGACTGGTCGAGATGTTCGACGCTTCGATTGGCGCGGGCACAGTCACAATGCCCTATGGCGGCAAGTATCAGATGACTGAAACCCAGAGCATGATCGCAAAGATTCCGCTCTTAAAGGGGCACACGGACGCCGCTACGATTATGAGCTATGGCTTTGATCCCTATCTCTCAAGCTGGAGCCCCTACCACGGCGCGGTCTATGCCGTCTGCGACTCGGTCGCAAAGGTCGCTGCAGCCGGCGGCGACATTGACAAGATCCACCTGACCTTCCAGGAATTCTTCCGCCGCATGGACGACAACAAGCCGAGAAGATGGTCACAGCCGTTTGCGGCGCTGCTCGGCGCGTATGAGGCGCAGCTGGAATTGGGGCTCGCCTCGATTGGCGGCAAAGACTCGATGTCCGGTACCTTCAATGAGATTGACGTGCCGCCGACACTCGTGAGCTTTGCGGTTGATGTCGCCTCGGTGAGGGATATCATCACCCCGGAACTGAAAGCTGCGGGCAACCGCCTCGTGCTTCTCACGGTGAAGCGCGACGCAGATCTCCTGCCGGACTATGCGGATTTGAAGGAACAATACCGCGCTCTCACGGCGGACATCAAGGCAAAGCGCGTATTGAGCGCCTATGTGATAGAGCGCCACGGCGCGGCGGAAGCTGTCACGAAGATGGCGCTTGGCAATGGCTTTGGCGTGAGGCTCGCAGACGGTGTGAGCGAGGAGACGCTCTTTGCGCCGGGCTGGTGCAATCTGCTGCTTGAAGTGCCGGCAGAGGCGCTCGGAAAGCTCTCCTGCCGCACGGAACTTTTCGGCGAAATGACGGCAGCGCCTGTGCTGTCCTACCGCGGCATCGAAATTTCGCTCGCGGAGGCGGAAAAGGCGTGGACCGGAACCCTCGAGGAAGTGTTCCCGATCCGTGTCACGAAAGGCGGCGAGATTCTGGATCGCCCGCTGTACCATGCGGAGACAGTCGCGGTCTGCAGCCACAAGATCGGCACGCCGCACGTCTTCATCCCGGTGTTTCCGGGCACGAACTGCGAGTACGACTCGGCGCGCGCCTTTGAAGAGGCCGGTGCCATCGTGAGCGCGCCGATCTTCCGCAACCAGAATGCAGAGGACATTGCAGCTTCGGTGGAGGCATATCGGAGGGAAATTCAGAATGCTCAGATTGTGATGTTTCCGGGCGGCTTCTCGGCGGGCGATGAGCCGGACGGCTCCGCGAAGTTCTTTGCGCAGCTCTTCCGGAATGAGGTCGTAAAAGAGGAGCTCTTAAAGCTTCTGAACGAGCGCGACGGTCTCGTGCTCGGCATCTGCAACGGCTTCCAGGCGTTGATCAAGCTCGGTCTTCTGCCGGATGCCAGGATCAAAGAGCAGGCGACGAATGCGCCGACGCTTGCGATGAACCAGATTGGCAGGCACTTGAGCCGCATGGTGAATTTGAAAGTTGTCTCGGACAGGTCTCCCTGGCTTCGAAAAGCGGAGCTCGGCGGTGTCTATGCGAATGCCATTTCGCACGGCGAGGGTCGCTTTGTCGCGCCGCAGGAGACAATTGAGGCGCTGTTTGCCGCAGGCCAGGTCGCGACGCAGTACTGCGACCTCGAGGGTCATGTTTCGACCGATGAGCTCTGGACGCCGAATGGCTCATATGCGGCGATTGAGGGCATTACCAGCCAGGACGGGCGCGTCTACGGAAAGATGGCGCATCCGGAGAGAATCGGAGAACACATTAACAAGAATATTCCGCTCCGCCAGGATCTCGGCATCTTTGCCGCAGGCGTTGCATATTTTCGTGGGTGAGCTCTCCATCCCGACAGAATCAGAAAACAAGGAGAGTAGGAGTGCATGAAGAAGGTAGTAAAATTTGGCGGAAGTTCTCTCGCCAGCGCAGAGCAGTTTCAGAAGGTCGGTGATATCATCCGGAGCGATGCAGCGCGGCGCTATGTGGTGCCGAGCGCACCGGGCAAGCGCTTTAGCGGGGACACAAAGGTGACCGACCTCCTCTATCAGCTCTATGACAGCGCAGAGGATGAGGCTCTCTTTCAGAAGATTCTCGCGGAAATCAAAGCGCGCTATCAGGAAATTATCGACGGACTTTCGCTCAAGCTGGATTTAAGCGGGGAGTTCGATGAACTCGAAAAGAATTTCCGCGCGCAGTGCGGTCGGGAATATGCGGCAAGCCGCGGCGAGTATCTGAACGGCCATGTGATGGCAGCATATCTCGCATTTCCGTTCGTGGATCCGGCGGATATGATTTTGTTCCACAATGACGGGACACTCAATGCAGAGGCGACCGAGCGCGCCGTGGCTGAAAAGCTCGCGGACTATGAGCGCGCGGTGGTGCCGGGTTTCTACGGACGGCGGGAGGACGGCAGCATTGCGACCTTTAGTCGCGGCGGATCCGATGTCACGGGTTCGGTGATTGCAGGTGCGATTCACGCCGATCTCTATGAGAACTGGACGGATGTCTCCGGCTTTCTCTGCGCAGATCCGCACATTGTCGAAGATCCGGCAGTCATTGAGACCATCCCCTACCAGGAACTCCGTGAGCTCGCCTATATGGGCGCAGGCGTCATGCACGAGGATGCGATTTTCCCGGTGCGGAAAGAGGGCATTCCGATTAATATCCGGAATACGAACCGCCCCGAGGACCAGGGAACCATGATTGTGAGCTCGACCTGCAGAAAGCCGCGCTATACGATCACCGGCATCGCGGGCAAAAAGGGTTTCTGCTCGATTACAGTCGACAAGGACATGATGAATTCGGAGATCGGCTTTTGCCGGAAGGTTCTGCAGGTCTTCGAGGACAATGACATCAGTCTCGAGCACATGCCGTCCGGCATCGACTCGATGACCATCGTCGTGCACCAGTCGGAATTTCTGGATCATGAGCAGAAGATTGTGACCGGCATCCATCGCGCTGTGCATCCGGATCAGATTATCCTGGAAGATGACCTCGCGCTGATTGCTGTTGTCGGAAGAGGCATGAAAGATCAGCGCGGCACAGCGGCGCGTGTTTTTGCGGCGCTCACCCACGAGCGCATCAACGTGAAGATGATTGACCAGGGTTCTTCGGAATTTAATATCATTATCGGCGTCAAGGGGCGCGACTTTGAGAATGCGATTCGCGCGATCTATGCGATTTTTGTATTGACGCAGATTTGAGCGTGACATGAGACAGGTGATAGTAGTGGGCGGCGGCGCTGCGGGTATGATCGCAGCAGTCGCCGCCGGAGCAGCGGGCGCGCGCGTCACGCTGCTCGAAAAGAATGAGAAATTAGGCAAGAAGATTTATATCACCGGCAAGGGGCGCTGCAATCTGACGAATGCAGTGCCGATGCGGGAAGTGCAGGCGCAGGTTGTGAGCAACCCGCGCTTTCTCTACAGTGCGTTTCAGGCGTTTACGAATGAGGATGTGATGCGGTTCTTTGAAGACGCAGGATGTCCGCTCAAGACAGAGCGCGGCGAGAGGGTCTTTCCGGTCAGCGACCATGCCTCGGATGTGATCCGCGCGCTCGAACGGAAACTGCAGCGGGCCGGGGTGCGCGTCCGACTGCAGACTGAGGTCAGGGAACTGGTCTTTTCGGAGATGGAAGGCGGGCGCCGCATAGCGGGTGTCCGGCTTCTGAGCGGAGAAGTGGTTCGCGCGGACGCTGTGATTCTCGCGACAGGCGGGCTCTCGTATCCGGCGACCGGTTCGACCGGTGACGGCTACCGCTTTGCAGAGAGCGCTGGCATGGCAGTGACCGATCGGTATCCCTCGCTGGTGCCATTGCTTTTGAAAGAGCAGGCGAGCTGCGCTGCACTGCAGGGGCTCTCGCTTAAAAATGTCACCGTCACGCTTTTTGACGGGAAGAAAAAAATCTATGAGGGCTTTGGCGAGGCGCTCTTTACGCACTTTGGCATGAGCGGCCCGCTGTTGCTCTCGGCAAGTGCAGTCGCAGGGCCATTGCTCCGGAAGAAGGCGCTGGATCTTTTCATTGACTTGAAGCCTGCCCTCTCCGAAGAAGTACTTGAGCAGAGGCTGCTCCGTGATTTCGACGAGAGCAGAAATAAGAGCCTCAAAAATATCTTGCCCGGACTGTTTCCGCAGAGCCTGATTCCGGAAGTGCTCTCGCAGAGCGGGATCTCCGGCGACAAAAAGGTGAGGGATGTCACGAGGGCAGAGCGCGCGGCACTTCGCAAGTCGACCAAGGCACTTCATTTCACAGCAACCGGTCTTCGCGGTTACAATGAGGCGGTTGTGACAAAGGGCGGTGTTTCCGTGCGCGCGGTCTTGCCCGCGACAATGGAGAGCAAGACCACGGCGGGACTTTATCTCGCGGGGGAGCTCTTGGATCTCGATGCGATGACCGGCGGTTTCAATCTGCAGATTGCCTGGTCGACCGGCGTGCTCGCGGGACGCAGCGCTGCGGCAGCCAAGGCGTGATGGCAGGAGGAGTTCATGGAAAAAATCAAAGCACTTGCGATCGACGGGCCGGCAGGTGCCGGTAAGTCGACGATTGCGCGGGCGGTGAGCCAGGCGCTCGGCTGGATTTACGTGGACACCGGCGCGTTGTTTCGCGCGGCGGCGCTCGCGCTGCTGTCACAGGGCATTTCGACCGAGAACAGCGCGGCGGTTGCGGCGGCAGCGCCAGGGCTTGCGCTGAATTTGAGCATTCAGCAGGGTGAACAGCATGTCTTTGTCAGTGGGCGCGACGTGAGCGGTGAGATACGCCGCGAGGAAATTGGCAAGGCAGCGAGCGCCTTTGCGCGCTGCGACGCCGTGCGGGAACGGGTTCTTTTGATTGAACGGGAAATTGCTGCGCGCGAGCCGGTCGTGATGGACGGACGGGATATCGGAACGGTTGTATTGCCGAATGCGCTCGCCAAAGTTTTTTTGACCGCGAGCGTCGCAGTGCGCGCAAAGCGCCGCACGGCAGAGCTCTGCGCCAAGGGCATTGCAGCAGATGTCGATGCGATCGCGCGGGACATTGCGGCGCGGGACGAACAGGATAAAAACAGAAGCATTGCGCCGCTTCAAAAGGCAGAGGACGCCATGCTTCTCGACAGCTCGGCACTGTGTATTGAGGAAGTAAAACAGCGCATTCTTGCGCTGGTAAGAGAAAAGGAGCAGCAGTGGCAGAGAAGCGAAAGCGGGAAGTGATCCTCGCTGAGAGCGCTGGCTTTTGTTTCGGCGTCAAAAAGGCGGTCGAGACGGTATACCGGGAGGCAGAGGAATGTCAGGATACTGTTTACAGCTACGGTTCCATCATCCACAATGAGGAGGTGGTGCGCGACCTGACGGAAAAGGGCGTGGTTGTCTTTGATGACAGCGATGCCGAGGCGCAGGTTCGCG
>CALLVJ010000177.1 GCA_938010625.1 uncultured Stomatobaculum sp.
CGAGAAACTGGCAGTGCAAAAGCTGCATCCAGCGGCGGAGCGACGGCACTTTATAAAGCCCGCGCTTTGCGAGAAAACCGGTCTGCACCGGCAGAACCGGATAAGAGCAGATGATATCAAAATAGCTCCGGTGGTTCCCGATAAAGACAACGCCCTCATCCCGGGGTATGTTTTCCAGTCCCAGGACAGTCAGTTTCTTCCCGCCGAGCGCCGTCCGCGTGATAATGCCGAGAATCCAGGCGACATACATCTGGGCGCGCTCCGAGACGTGCTTCGGATTGACCAGCTGGTAAATCCAGAGAAACAACAGCACGGGGAGCCCCAATACCAGAAACAAAAAAATCTCGATGAGACAACAAGCGGCGCGAATCATACGCACTCCTCCCCCTCGATGGTTAGTGTTTCGTTTATTCTACCACAATGTCCGGAAATTGACGAGATAGGCTCTCCGGACATAAAAAATAAGCTCCGGCATGCCGGAGCCTATTTTTCTGTTAAACGTATCCCTGTTTTCAGGCGACAACTTCTGCTTTCAGTCCGCCCTTTTTCCCGTCGACATCCATCTGAATCACCGCGCCCTTGTGGAGCCCGCTGTCGCTGCTTAGAATCAGCTTGGCCGCGAGCGTCTCGACGTGCTTCTGCAGGAAGCGCTTCAGCGGGCGCGCGCCAAAGGCCGGGTCGTAGCCCTCATCCGCGACATACTGCTTGGCCGCAGGCGTCAGCCTGATCGAAATTTCCTGGTCGGCGAGCCGCTCATTGGTCTCTTTCAGGAGAAGATCCACAATGCCGCCGATATTTTGCTTCGTGAGCGGCTTGAACATGATAATCTCATCGAGACGGTTCAAGAACTCCGGGCGGAAGTGCGCCTTGACTTCGGCATCGACGGCAGCCGCTGCCTCAGGCTTAATCTCACCCTTTTCATCAATGCCGTCGAGCAGATACTGGGAGCCCAGATTGCTCGTCATGATGATAATCGTATTCTTAAAGTCAACCGTCTTGCCGAGTGAATCAGTGATGCGGCCATCGTCCAACACCTGCAGCAGGACATTGAATACATCCGGGTGTGCCTTCTCAACTTCATCGAAGAGCACCACGGAGTAGGGTTTCCTTCTGACGGCCTCGGTCAGCTGACCGCCCTCGTCATAGCCCACATAGCCCGGAGGCGCTCCGATGAGACGCGACACAGAGAACTTCTCCATGTACTCCGACATGTCGAGACGCACCATGGCACTCTCATCGTCAAAGAGCGCTGCCGCAAGGCTCTTCGCGAGCTCGGTCTTGCCGACGCCGGTCGGCCCGAGGAAGAGGAAGGATCCAATGGGCTTCGAGGGATCCTTGATGCCCGCCTTGCTTCTCTGAATGGCCTCTGCGACCTTTTCGACTGCCTCATCCTGACCAATGACGCGCTGGTGCAGCGTGTCATCGAGATGCAGGGTCTTATTTTTCTCGGACTCGGTCAGCTTTGCGACCGGAATGTTGGTCCAGCGGGATATGATCTTTGCGATCTCGTTCTCGGTGACCGCCTCGTGCACGAGCGTAAACTCCTGTCCCTGCACCTTCTCCTCTTCAGCTGCGAGCTGCTTCTGCAGCTCGGGGAGCTTGCCATACTGGAGTTCCGCCGCCTTATTGAGGTCATAGGACTGCTGCGCCGCCTGAATCTCATGATTCGTGTTCTCAATCTGCTGCCGAATTTCAGCCAGTTTCGAGACACTCGCCTTCTCATTCTCCCATTTTGCCTTCGCCGCGGCAAATGCAGCCTTCTTCTCGGCAAGCTCTTTTTCGATCGCCTCAAGTCTCTCTTTCGAGAGATTGTCGGTCTCCTTCCGGAGCGCCGTCGCCTCAATTTCGAGCTGCATGCGGCGGCGGTTCATCTCATCGAGTTCCGCCGGGAGCGAGTCGAGCTCAGTCTTGATCATTGCGCAGGCTTCATCAACCAGGTCAATGGCCTTGTCTGGCAGAAAACGGTCAGTGATGTAGCGGTCGGAAAGCACCGCCGCGCTGACCAGTGCGCCGTCCTGAATCTTCACGTGATGATAGTTCTCATAGCGCTCCTTGAGACCGCGAAGTATCGAAATCGTGTCCTCGACGGTCGGCTGATCCACGAGAATCGGCTGGAAACGCCGCTCGAGCGCCGGATCCTTTTCGATGTACTTTCGGTACTCGTCGAGCGTTGTCGCGCCGATGCAGTGGAGCTCGCCGCGCGCAAGCATCGGCTTTAGCATATTGCCGGCGTCCATGCTGCCCTCAGAGGCGCCTGCGCCGACAATCGTATGGAGCTCGTCAATGAAGAGAATCACCTCGCCCTCGCTCTTCTTGACTTCCTCGAGCACAGCTTTCAATCTCTCCTCAAACTCGCCGCGATACTTGGCGCCTGCGACCAGTGCGCCCATGTCGAGCGCAAAAAGCCGCTTGTCCTTTAAGCCCTCAGGCACATCCCCCCGCACAATGCGCTGCGCGAG
>CALLVJ010000178.1 GCA_938010625.1 uncultured Stomatobaculum sp.
CGTCGTCGCGGTGGCCTCGGGCAAGGGCGGCGTGGGCAAGTCCCTGATCACAAGTCTGCTCGCCGCCCGCGTCAGTGAGGCGGGATACCGCGTCGGCATTCTGGACGCCGACATCACCGGTCCCTCGATTCCAAAGGCGTTCGGCGTGGACGGCCAAAGTCTCCACTCCCGCGAGAATCTGATGGTACCGGCGGAGACAGAGAGCGGCATCAAGATTGTGAGCTCAAACCTGCTGCTCGACAATGACACGGAGCCGCTCATCTGGCGCGGCCCCATGATTGCGAGTGTCGTGAAGCAGTTCTGGACCGATGTCTACTGGGGAGATGTCGATTATCTCTTTGTCGACATGCCGCCTGGCACCGGTGATGTGCCGCTCACGGTCTTCCAGTCGCTCCCGGTCGAGGGCATTGTGGTTGTGACCAGCCCGCAGGAGCTCGTGTCGATGATTGTTGAGAAGGCTGTCAACATGGCGCGTCAGATGAACGTGCCGATTCTCGGCCTGGTCGAGAATCTGAGCTATTATGTGTGCCCGGACTGCGGCAAAGCGCATTCGATCTTTGGAGAGAGCCACATCGACGAAATTGCCCGGAAGAATCAGGTCAAGGTGCTCGCAAAAGCGCCGATTGACGCGCGCATTGCCGCTGCGGTTGATGCAGGCAAAGTGGAGACCTTGACGGCGCCGTGGCTGGATGCTGCGGTTGTCACAGTCACAAGAGCGGAGAGCGAAAAATAAGAGCAGGGAAAGAAGAGGAGCGAGAGCGAGGCTCCTCTTTTTTTTGTAAGTAACATGATATCAGTGGCTCGTTAAAAAAAAAAAAAAAAAAAAAAAAAACTTAAAGAAACCTTCATGAAATCTTGTGAAATCTTAAGAACACTGATAAACTACTGAGGGACGCTGATAATAGGCGAATGTGACAAGGAGGAAACAGGATGAAAAAACGAAGGAACTGGTCAAAGTGCCTGCTGGCCAGTGTGCTCAGTGCTGCGATGGTCGCACTGAACATTTCCACAGCGGCGCCTGCTCTTGCAGCGCCATCCGCG
>CALLVJ010000179.1 GCA_938010625.1 uncultured Stomatobaculum sp.
CTGTCGCCGCTTCTCGCACCTTCCTGCTCAGCAAGGGTTGTGATCAGTTCCTCCTGGAGGCGGATTTTACGATACAGCCAGTGATGAATCGGTCCTAAAAATAAGCTCATACTCTCCTCATTTCTCCGCAGACTCTGCGGTCTTTGTGTTTGAAAACAGTTCTGTAAATACAGAAAGACGCCGCGCGGCGTCCACCCTACCTGAGCAGTCTACCACACGGCGTCTTTGCATTTCCGTTGCTGATGCAACAATTTACTCAAATCACTTCCATCACACGAATCATGTTCGTGTTTCCGCTCACCCCAAGCGGCAGGCCTGCGGTCAGGATGACCGTGTCGCCCTCGGACACCAGCGCAAGCTTTTTCGCCTCATGCAGCGCGGCGTCAAAGAGCATGTCGGCATTGTCCTCCTGTGGAATCAGCACTGGAATCACACCGAAGAGCAGATTCATCTGGCAGGCAACCGTCTGGCTCACTGTGCAGGCAATGACCGGGCACGCCGGGCGGTACTTCGCGAGCCGTCTCGCCGTAAAACCGGAAATCGTGACCGTGACAATCGCTTTCGCGCGGACATCCTCCGCCAGCGTGCAGGTCGCATGGCTGATTGCGGTCGTCGCATCCTCCTGCTTCTCGGTCTCAAGTCTTCTCCTGCGCTCGCTGTAGTTGATATCCTGCTCGGTCTTCTCGGCAATCTTGCTCATCATCTCGACTGCCTCAACCGGATAGCTGCCCGCTGCTGTCTCGCCGGAGAGCATAATCGCCATTGTGCCGTCGTAAATCGCATTTGCGACATCCGTGACCTCTGCGCGCG
The DNA here is from genome assembly GCA_938010625.1 of uncultured Stomatobaculum sp. Lineage (GTDB taxonomy): Bacteria > Bacillota > Clostridia > Lachnospirales > Lachnospiraceae > Moryella. Next base: position 811 of record CALLVJ010000179.1, read on the forward strand.
TGGGCCGCGGGTTGTGAATCATTGAGTCAAGCATCTGTGTCGCCGTGATGACAATCTTGCCCATCTTCGCGCCGAGCTTGATGATATCCTTCTGGATTGCCGGGACATCCTCTGCCGGCACCTCAACGCCGAGATCGCCGCGCGCCACCATGACGCCGTCGGCCTCCTTGAAGATTTCCTTGATGTTCTTCACGCCCTGCACGGACTCAATCTTTGCGATAATCTTCATCTTGCTGCCGTGCGCATTCAAAATCTCACGGATTGCGCGGATATCCGCAGCGGTTCTCGTGAACGAAGCCGCGATATAGTCAAAGCCCAGCTGGCAGCCGAACTCAATGTCGCTTCTGTCCTGCTCGGAGATAAAGGGCATCGAGAGATCGGCACCCGGAATGTTCACACCCTTGTGGTTCGAGACCTTGCCGCCGTTCTCGACCGTGCAGTGAATCTCGGTGCCATCCACCTCGTCGACGCGGAGACCAATCAGACCGTCGTCAATCAGAATGACACCGCCCTTCTGCACATCCGCCGGCAAATCCTTGTAGCTCACGGAGACAATTGTGTTGTCGCCGAGAAGCTCTCTCGTGGTCAGAGTGAACTTTGCGCCCTTCTCGAGCATCTCCGAGCCGTTCTTGAAGTCGCGAAGACGAATCTCCGGGCCCTTGGTGTCGAGCAGGGTTGCGACCGGGAGGCCCAGCTCTCTGCGGAGCTTCACCACGCGCTTGAACTTCTCGGCGTGCGCCTCATGCGTGTCATGGGAAAAATTGAATCGCGTCACATCCATGCCCGCGAGCATGAGCTTTTTCAGCATCTCCTCGCTGTCACTGGCAGGTCCAATGGTGCAAATAATCTTTGTCTTTCTCAAAATTCTCTCCTTTGAAGTCTCTCCTGAGACCCTGAAATAGAAACACCTCTCTTCAAAGCGCAAAATTTTAGCATAAGTCGCACAACTTGGCAAGTCTCAGCGCTTTACACGCGCGCCCTTGCCCGCCATCAGCGCCTCAACCTCGTCGACACTTGCCATCGACGTGTCCCCCGGCGTAGTCATCGCGAGCGCGCCGTGCGCCGCGCCGTACTCGACCGCCTTCTTCGGGTCGCCGGTCGTCATGAGCCCATAAATCAAACCGGAAGCAAAGCTGTCGCCACCTCCCACGCGGTCCAGCACTTCCATCGCCTCATAGCCGCGCGAAAAAGCGAGCGCGCCGTCGGCAAAGCAGATCGCCTTCCAGTCGTTTATGGTCGCCGAGTGCACGGTGCGAAGCGTCGTCGCGACCACCTTCCAGTTCGGGAACTCAGCGGCGCCGCGCCGGAGCATCTCCTGGTAACCCTCGAGGTTCAGCTGATCCAGGCTCTCGCTGTTGCCCGGAACTTCAAAGCCGAGGCAAGCCGTGAAATCCTCCTCGTTGCCGAGCATCACATCCACATAGCGCGCGAGCGCCCGGTTCACTTCCTGCGCTCTCGCCTTGCCGCCAATTGCATTCCACATCGAGGGACGGTAGTTTAAGTCATAGGAAATCACCGTGCCGTAGCGGTGCGCCGCCTCGCAGGCTGCAATCGCAGTCTCTCCGGCGCGCTCGGAGAGCGCTGCATAGATGCCACCGGTGTGCAGCCAGCGAACGCCCAGTTCTCCGAAAATATAGTCAAAATCGAAATCCTCCGGCCCCATCTGGGAAATCGCCGTATTCGCCCGATCAGAGCAGCCGAGCGCCCCGCGGACCCCGAAGCCGCGCTCCGTAAAATTCAGACCATTGCGGCACTTGCGCCCAATGCCGTCCGTCTTCACCATGCGAATAAAATCGGTTGCGACACCGCCCTGCTCAATGCAGTCAACCAGAAGCTTTCCGACTTCATTGTCCGCAAATGCCGTGATGACTGCTGTCTTCAAGCCAAAACACTTGTGGAGACCGCGCACCACATTGTACTCGCCGCCGCCTTCCGAGACCCGGAAGCTCCGCGCTGTTCTGACCCTTCCTTCGCCCGGATCAAAGCGAAGCATGATCTCG
>CALLVJ010000180.1 GCA_938010625.1 uncultured Stomatobaculum sp.
GATACATTATCTCGAGAAGCGTGGAATGAGTTTTCTGAGGAAAATATTGAGAAATACCAAAATAAAACGCACAGAGGAATTGCTGATTTTATTTCCGAACTTGATCAGAAGGTTCTGCTGGTAGGCTTCTCATTAGGTGCACAACTTGCGTTCAAACTCATTTCTGAACACTCAGAGCTTTTCTATTCTGCTATCATTGTCAGCCCCTGGCTGAACAAAACAGCGGTCTCAATCAAGAAGGCATTGAAGATAAACGAAAAGCAATTACTTTCATTGAAAAAGAAATGGCTATGTAATTGTATTGGTTTCATGAACGGTCTTCCCAGAGAAGCAAGGCGAGAATTCATTGGATGGATGCAGAAGGTAAAAGCAGAAACTATCCACAATTCAGTTGATAATGGCATCACCTTTGAGAGCGAACCACAGTTTGCCAATGTGTCTTTTCCAATTATTGCTTTGGCGGGCGAAAAGGAACAGAAAGAAGTTATCGACAGTGTTAAGAAAATGGCTGAGATGAATCCGTATTGTCGCTACGAGATATGGAAGAAAGCAGCTCACAATATCCCTCCGGTTTTTGCAAAGGCGTTTAACGCTTTGATCCTAAATATAGCACGATAAATTCCAGTTTATTGAATTGAATAGAACAACTTTAGAAACAGCAATATTCTCAACTCGACGGACAGATACACAACACTACCTGCCAGATATATCTCGATAAGAACCTCCTCAACATTACTTTCACAATGTCAATCGCGCTCAATTATTCTGAGAATGTCATATCTGGCAGGGTAGAAAATAATCTACTGAACATCGCAATTTTGCCATTCAGCTCGCTTTTACTGATCGAAATTTAACTGCCGTGCCATAAGCCATCACTTCGGCTGCGCCCTGCATAACAGAGGCCGACGCGTACCGCACACACACGACAGCATCCGCCCCCATGGCTTCCGCTTCCTCTGTCATACGCTTGGTTGCCAGCTCCCTAGCAGTATTCATCATTTCGTTATACTTCTTCAGCTCACCTCCAACCAGCGTCTTAAGACCAGCTCCGATGTCACGGAATGCATTCACTGTCTGTATCGTGCTTCCCTTGACCATTCCCAGCATTTCCAGTTCTTTTCCACTGATACCTTCCGTTGTGACTAAGATCATCTTTCTCACCCTCCTTATCTCTATCTTGCATTTTATCGCTGTGCAGCTTAAATATGCCAATGTATATGCGTTGTCTTCTCCATTCGCATTGCGCTCCCCCTCTGCACAACAATACACTTCGGAGTAAGCATAGCATTTCTTCCGCGTTCCATGTACTATTATGTTGTAATACCCGTCCATTCTTTATGCTGACGTAGTTCATTATAGCATGAAGTTATCAAAAAATTCTGAAATCCTGAGGAGTTTGTATGCAATTTCAGAACCTAAAACGAGAAGAGGCCGACATCATCACAGCGCTGAAAATCTATCATTCAAATCCTGACTTTCTACTACATCATCTCGGATATTCTGAAATTTCATCTGATTTCATTTTGGAAGAGTTAGCAGAAGCTGTCCAACACAGCTTTGATCTTTGCTTCGTGATCGAACAAAATCAGCCTGTCGGCATCCTTGATTATAAGCAATCCCCAGACAGCTATGTATATCTCTCGCTGCTCATGCTAGATGCCGCTTTTCAAAAGCAAGGGCTTGGCAAATACACCTACCAGGTATTTGAGAGCTTAGTCCGGCAGCACGGCGCCGGACATATTCGCATTGATGTGGTCAATGATTACGAGCCCAATCTGATTCCGTTCTGGCAAAGGCTCGGCTTTCGCGGTACGCGAAGCGACTCACTTACCTGGGGCAATAAGCGCTCGCAGATCCTTGTGATGGAAAAGCAACTAATCTGATAGGAAGTATAACATGAACATATGTATTTTTACCCTTGGCTCGCGCGGAGACGTACAGCCCTATCTGGCCTTGGCGAAAGAACTGATGCAAAGCGGTCATACGGCGACCATCTGCACCGGCAGCTCTTTTCAGATGCTGATCGAATCGCAAGGAATCCCTTTTGTAGAAGTCAGCGCAGATTTTATGGCTCTCGCAAAAACATCAGAGGGAAAAGCTGTCCTGGAACATCCTCTTTGCAATTTTCGTAAAGTTCTTTTTCTGTCAAAATACGTACTGGAGCCTGCCTATCAAAAAACTCTCCGGACCTTTTTTTCGGCTGCTAAAAATGCCGACTGCATTATTTATCATCCAAAAGCGCTTGGCGCAGTTGATATTGCGCTCTACTATGATATTCCGTGCATCAGCATGCCCCTTGCGCCAATCGCGTATCCCATAAAAGAATTTCCAAATCCTATTTTGACAACAAAAAATCTTGGCTCTTTTCTGAATCGCCTCAGTTACCAAATCAACGGGCTGGCAGAGCATTCTCAAATGAACGCAATTAACGATTTCCGGATAAAAGTGCTTTCTCAAAAGCCGCGTAAGGCAGGGCTTTATACGCGACATATGAAAACACAAAATATTCCCATTATCTATCCTTTCAGCCGCTCACTATTTCCGGAGGTTAAAAGCTGGAATGACCACGTTTTTTTATCAGGGTTCTTTTATCTCAAAGAGGAAAATTCTGATCTCCCGGATAAGCTTCAGAACTTTCTGAATTCAGGGCCACGACCGATCGCCGTAACGTTCAGCAGTATGCCATTAAAATCGCCTGATCGCTTTCTCTCCAATCTGAAAACCGCATTAAAAAAATCAAATAACCGCGCAGTTCTATTGAGCGGCAACAGCGGAATGCGCGCTGCGGATGACGCTCACCTCTGCGTGCTCCCGGAATTATCTCACCAACAGTTATTTTCGCATGTAAAAGCGGTAATCCATCACGGCGGCGCAGGAACAACTGCCGCTGCTCTCAGAGCTGGGCTTCCTCAATTAATCATTCCCTTTTCTGCAGATCAACCTTTCTGGGCAAAAAGAATGCAGCTTCTTGGCGTTGGGCTGCATCTGAACTGCGAAAGAAGCTGCACCGCAAAGTTATTAACCCGCTTGCTTCTCCAACTAAATACTCCAGAACGCCTTGAAAAAGCTCTTTTGATTGCCGATAAAATTCGAGTTGAACACGGAACAGAAACTGCTGTCCGGGAGATTGAATTTCTCCTTCACCCCCTCCAGCATTCAGCTGCTCGCATCTCTCACACCCCACAGTGACGCAGACTATGGCTGATCGCCTGCAAAGACTTAACCGCGCTGACTCTGGATTGACCTTGCAGCTCTTCTTGTTCCAAGTGTATTTTTCATGCTTCCTAGCGCTCTGCTTTTAGGCTTCATATGCTTCATATGCTTTTTTGAGATAGCCGGCTCTGGCTTTTTCTTCTGTGTCATCTGATTCATCACAGCTGTCAAAAGGCGCATACGGATCCTCCGGTTTTTGTGTTCTTTTTAACATATTGCAGGATCTATCAATATGTCGAAAAGCAAACTCAAAGTGATCCGTCCAACCTGTGTGCCCTGTAATAATGACTGGTCTCAGACCGCGATGCTCCAGCAAATCGCGCAACTTTTGCAGGGAATGGCTTTGCTCTTTGATATCCTCTGCAAGTCCATTGATAAATCCATATCCTCCGTCTGCCCCGAGCCACAGCGCATCACCAGTGAACAAATGTGTGTCATCCACGAGATAGGCCATATGCCCCCGCGTATGACCAGGGCACAGAATAGCCTCTACCTTGATATCTCCAATGAAAACAGTTTCCCCATCTCTTAAAAGTGTCTTCTGATTGTCTATATAGACGCGGGGAAGCGTTACCAGATGAAAGAGTACTCGCCGCTTTTTTTTTCCTGTCAGATACTGATTCTCTGTTTCACTAAGATATACCCTGGCATCGCGAAATAACCCTGCACTACTTCGCTCCAGCGCGCCGATATGATCTGTATCTTGGTGCGTAATGAAAACTTCACGAATCATATCTGGATTCAAGTCGAGCCAGCTCATTTTTTCTGCAAGCCTGTCATACTGATACCCTGCATCGATCATCAGAATCTGATGATCCTTTTTATAAAAGAAAATATTTGAAATCCATTCCCGGACAGCCATTGTATGCTCATCAATCCAGCCTGTATTTAATGGCTTAAAAATACCCCTCCCACGATATGCTATTGACATAAATTTTAGCTGATATTCTGTGTCTTTTTTTGACATACTTTTCCCCCTTCAAATTAGGAAAACTTCACTTTTATATTTCATCCTTTTTGTGTCAATAACAGACCTCCGTTCACTTCTACAATGGGGTACTTTTTTACCAGAGGACTATTGTCTGCGACAATGATATAATCGCAGACCGGATCTCCATTTGAACAGGTTGTCGGTCGAATCAGATACAGCTGCATCGCATTGAGCATTAAGTGATCCAGATTACAGAGATACGGCAGCAGTGTCATCATATTGTGCCCTTTGCAATAATCATAAATCGGACATCCTCTGAGGCCAAAATGAACGCCTTCATCTGTATCCCGATACACCTCCATGCCCCAGGTGTTATGCCAATCCCTGTGGAGATGCACTTTCAATTTTCTTTGGTACTGTTCCATCCGCCGCACCAGCAGACTTCTCAAAAGCTTTCTTCGAATCAGAAAGCGTCCTGGCACTTTTCGCAGCAAATTCATATAAGGTTTCAAAATATTCTGTGTCAGGGAAACCAATTCTTCTCTGCTCATCATTCGGTTCAACACCTCATAAAGTGCAAAAGTCCACGCCGCTTGATATAAATTGTGGCTCATCCCATTTTTTTCACCACCTATGTCAGGCATTTCCTCTAAAATCCGGCTGTAGAC
>CALLVJ010000181.1 GCA_938010625.1 uncultured Stomatobaculum sp.
CCTGGCGGTTCGTGATGTCGATCTGGCCGTTTCCGTACTTCTCTGCGATCTCGACAACACGTCCCAGAGACTTTGCATCGATCACGCCTCCCGGAATGCGGATTCTGGAAGCCGTCTCCCCGCGCACTTTCGAGTAACGGAACGCATTTTTCTTCAGTTTTCCTAAATTGATATCTAAAGCTCCCATCTCTTCTCTCCATTCTGACTCAGTCAATCATCTCTTTGGCTTCCACATAGTTGAACACCGGTCCGTCGAGGCAGATATAGGTGTCGCCGACGCGGCAGTGTCCGCACTTGCCGAGACCGCAGCACATCTTTCTCTCGTAGGAAACTGTGATGTTCTCCTCTTGGAAGCCCTTCTTCAGGAGTTCAATGATCGTAAATTTCATCATTGGCGGCGGGCCGACCACAACGGCCTTTGCCTTTGCCGGATCCGCGAGCGGCAGGTCTGCGATGTACTTCGTGACGAGGCCGATGTTGCCCTCGTACCCTTCCGGCGCGCTGTCCACGGTCAGAATCAGATTCAGCTTGCCCCTCCAGCCCGCGAGGTCATCGCGAAACAGCATATCCGCGGGGCTCCGGAAGCCTGCAATCACATATTTCCGCTTGGCATTCTCCATCTCGCTGAGCGCCGCAATCACGCCGCGCACCGGGGACACACCCGTGCCGCCGGCGACGACGACGGTCTCGCCGCCTCTGTAGAGCTCGGTATCAAAGCCGTTTCCGTAGGGACCGCGGAGCAGGAGGGTATCGCCTTCATAGCTCTCAAAGACTTCGTTCGTCACGCGGCCCACTTTGCGGATTGTGAGATCCACAAAACCCTCTCCGATGCCCGAAACCGAAATCGGCGCCTCGCCATACTTCGGCATCGAAACCTCAAAAAATTGTCCGGGCTTTACCGGCTCCTCGCCTTTGTATTCCATCCGGAATGTGAACTCTTTCTCCGTGTGACGGATAACTTCCAAAATCTTGGAAGGATAGGGAATATATGGATTACGCATTCTTGCTGCCCTCCTTTTCCATCTCTTCGACCGCAGCTGCCACCTTGTTTATGATGTTGGAGAAGCTGATGTACTCGCCGCAGATATCATCGCAGCGACCGCAGCCCACGCACATGTCATAGCCGAAGCGCTTCCGGAAGTCGCGAATCTTGTGAAGGGCCTTGAAGCGCATGCGCTCGCCCTGCGTCTTCCGGTACTGACCGCCGCCCGCCACATTCGTGTAGCCGTCCACCATGCAGGAGCTGCCGACCCGGCGGCGCTCGCCGACCTTGCCGTTGTCCGTATAGTAGACGTCCTGCATTGTATAGCAGGAGCAGGTCGGACAGGCAAAATTACAGCGACCACAGCCGATGCAACGCGTGTTGTACTCATCCCAGAGCGGATGCTTCACAATCTCAATCGGGATATTCTCCGGCACGGTGACGCGGACTTCGTTCTCGATCACATGGCGCGGCACCACTTCTTCCTGTCGCTCGCTGCTCGACGCAAATGCGCCGCGAACCGCCTCTTCGAGCACGTTGATGCGGTAGTTGTCGTCAACCTTATCGACCGAGAAGGCGTAGCCGTCCTTCGTGATATTTGCCCCCATGTCGACGCAGAAGCAGTTCTCATAGCTGTGTCCACAGCCGATCAGCACATAGTGGAGCTTCTCGCGGCGTCTCTGGTAGAACCAGTCCTGCTCGCGCCCGTTGTGCAAGTACATGTCGTCGAGGCGCTTCATCGCCTGCAGATCGCAGCTCCGGAGGAAGAGGAGCACCGGTCTCGTGTCGATATCTGCTTCCTTGCACTGCTCTTCTGTGAAAAAGAACAGGGTCTCCGAGAGTGGCGTCAGCACCTCTTTTGCGGCGTAATCGGACTTCGCCTCGAGTTCAATCGGGGTTTCCTCTTCCACTTCACCATAAATCACGGCATCTATGTCCGTGAAGCGCCCCGCTCCTTTTTTGCGGACCGGCGCAAAGATGCGGTACTCCTTCCGAAGTTCTTTCAGCGCGCTCTGAAATCCCTCTTCTGTCAGTATGTAACCCATTGAAATTCCTCCTTGTGGAAAAATGTTAGTTCTGCAATTCATATGCGTACAGAGCGTTCTCGGAGCTTGTTCTCCCGAGGCAAATGCCGAAACAGCGCCGCAGGGTATCCCGCTCCTCAAGCAGCTCTTCCGGCGTTCCGCGAAGAATCATGCGCCCCTCATTCATGACCAGAATCCGGTCGCTCACCGTAAAGCTCAGCGCAAGGTCATGCGAGGTCATCAGCACGCCCTTGCCCGCCGCCGCGAGATGGCGCACCAGCTCGACCGTCGCCTTCTGGTGGGCAATGTCCATATACGATGTCACCTCGTCGAGAAGAAAAAAGGCCGGATCCTGTGCAATCAGCATCGCGAGAAACGCGCGCTGCCTTTCGCCGCCGGAGAGCGAGGACGCCAGCCTATCGCTATCATCCTGCAAATCCACAGTCTGGAGCGCCACCTGCACTCGCATTTTTTCCTGCTCTCCAAGTGAACGAAACATCTCCTTCCGGCGAAAACAGCCGTGCGCGACGAGGGTTCTGACATCCATCTCTGGCGCCGTGAGAGTCTGCGGCAGATAGCCGATTTCGGCGGCTCGCTCTCTCGGTGGTATGGTGCGGAGCTCCCGACTTGCGCAGCGTATGCTGCCCTGATAGGGAAGCATACCCACGAGAACCTTTAGAAAAGTAGACTTGCCGCAGCCGTTTTTCCCGATTACAGTCGTTATCCTGCCCGGGGAAAAGGTCTCCGCCGCAATCGAAATGACGGGCGGCTCGCCCCTCTCTCCCGGCGCGGCATAGCCCGCCGTCAGCTCTCTGACTTCAATCATATGCCACGCTTTCTATGCATCAGCATCCAGATAAAAAACGGCGCGCCGAGAAGGCTTAAAAGCAGTCCGACTGGCAGCTCATAAGGATAGAACAGCCGCCGCGCGAGGAAATCCGCCGCGATGAGCAGAGCGCTTCCGTATAAACTCGAAAGTGTGAGCATCTGCCGCGCTGCAAGTTGTCCCGGAAACAACCTCCTCATCACATTCGGCACGATGAGACCGAGAAAACCAATGAGCCCCCCGATACAGACTGCCGCCGCCGCAAGCACTGTCGCCGTCACCATCGCGAGCAGCCGGTGCTTCGTCACGGACAGCCCAAGTCCCTGCGCGACCTCATCGCCGAGTGCAAAGAGATCTATGCCGCCGCCGAGCAAAGT
>CALLVJ010000182.1 GCA_938010625.1 uncultured Stomatobaculum sp.
GAGATGCGTGCGCTGAGCATTCGGGAAATTGTAGCGGCGACTGGCGGCGAGCTGCTGTGCGGCAGCAGTGAGACCCGGGTTGCAAAAATCAGCATTGACTCGCGGGACATTGCGGCAGAGACGCTCTTTGTGCCCCTCATCGGTGAAAAAGTAGATGCGCACCGTTTCCTGAAAGATGTGATGGAGGCGGGCGCGGCAGCTGCGCTGAGCGCGCATGCGCTGGATGAGACGCAGCGCGCGGCAGCCGAAGCAGCGGGTACAGCGGTTATTCTGGTGGAGGATACGCTCCGCGCCCTGCAGGCGCTTGCGGGCTGGTATCGAAGCTGCCATGCGCTGCCGCTGATCGGCGTGACGGGCAGTGTCGGCAAGACTACAACGCGTGAGATGATTGCTGTGGCGCTCTCGGCAAAATATAAGGTCTTTAAGACCAAGGCAAATCACAACTCACAGATTGGTGTTCCGCTCACGCTCCTGGATCTCGCAGATGAGGAAATCGGTGTGATTGAGATGGGTATCAGCCGCCCCGGCGAAATGAATGTAATCAGCGAGCTCGTGCGCCCGGCTGCTGCTGTCGTGACAAACATCGGAACTGCGCATCTCATGGAGCTCGGGAGCCGGGAAAATATCCGCGATGAGAAATTAAAAATACAGAACGGAATGAAAAAAGATGCACTGCTCTTTCGAAATGCAGACGATGCGCTGCTGTTATCCGGAAAAGTGCGGGAAGGCATTGTATCGCGCACCTATGGCCTCGCAGAAGACGCCGATTGCCGCGCCGAGGAGATCCGTCTTGTGAATGGCTGCGCGCAGTTTACGGCAGTGATTGGCAGCGCCCGCGTCAGCGTGAAGCTTAGCGTCCCGGGCGCGCATCAGGTCTTAAATGCGCTCGCGGCGCTCGGCATTGCGGCAGCCTATGCGGTTCCGCTCGCAGATGCCGCGCGGGCGCTGGCAAAGTTTCACGGCTACCGCCACCGTCAGCAGATTCTTGAGCGGGACGGCATTCTCGTGATTGATGACAGCTACAATGCGAGTCCGGATTCCATGCGGGCTGCGCTTGCCATTCTCGGCGGCATGAAAGACCGCCGCCGCCTTGCCGTGCTCGGGGACATGAAGGAGCTCGGTGAAGAAGAGAGGCGTCTGCACCGGGAGGTCGGCGAGACGCTTTCTTCGCGCGGCGATGCAGACTGTATTTTTACGCTTGGCCCGCTTGCGGCAGAGCTCGCGGCGGCGGTTCGGGAGAACAGCAGGGGCGAAAAGACGCCGGCGATTCAGTGTTTTACAGAGCGGAAAGCGCTCTTTGTGGCGTTGAAGGCAGAAGTGAAGCCCGGTGATGCCGTGCTCTTTAAGGCTTCAAACAGCATGCAGTTCTCAGAGTTTGCGGACTTCTTTTCGGGACAGGGAGAGCGAGGCGCGCATTGAGCGGGCGCTATGCAGATGTCATTCTGAACATAAGCCATGAGAGTGTGGATCGCCCGTTCACCTATGTGATTCCGGAAGCGCTTCGCGGGGCGCTGGCTCCCGGCATGGCCGTCCATGTTCCCTTTGGAAATGCCAAAGAGCCAAAGCTCGCTTATGTACTGGCACTCCGGGAGACTGCGCCGTCGGGCTTTCAGCTTCGCGAAATTCTGGGTCTCGCCGAAAAAAATGTGGGAGTGGAAGAGAGACTTCTGGCGCTCGCGGTCTGGATACATGCGCACTACGGCTGCATGCTGAATCAGGCGCTCAAAACTGTGCTGCCGGTTAAGGAGACTGTCCGCGCCAGAAAGACAAGAACTGCCTCTCTGGCAGTCGAGGCGAAACCAGAGGCAGCGCTTCGCCAGCTCACGGGGGAACAGGCAAAGCTGCTTTTCGAAGTGCAGCAGCGCGAGGCAGCTTCGCCCGGAGGAAAGTACTTGCTCTTTGGCGTGACTGGCAGCGGCAAGACGGAAATTTATATGCGCTGCATTGAGGCGCAGCGCCGTGAGGGAAGGCAGGCGATTCTTTTGCTGCCGGAGATTAATCTGACCTTTCAGACAGTCCGGAGCCTCGAGGAACGCTTTGGCAATGAGGTCGCCATTATCCACTCGAAGCTCTCAAAGGGAGAGCGATACCGCCAGTTCATGCGCGCCGCGCGCGGAGAAGCCAGTGTCATGGTGGGTCCCCGCTCGGCGCTCTTTGCGCCCTTTCCGCGGCTTGGACTCATTATTCTCGACGAGGAGCACGACGGCGCTTATCGGAACGACGCCGTGCCGCGCTACGACGCGCGCGAGGTCGCGGCAAAGCGCGCGGAACTCGCGGGGGCACAGTTGATTCTCGGCTCGGCGACGCCTTCGGTCGAGAGCTGGCAGCGCGCAGAGCAGGGAGAGTATCAACTGCTTCGCCTCACAAAGCGCGCCATTCCGGGCGCTGTCCCGGCAGAGGCGACAGTCGTGGATCTCCGCGAAGAACTGAAACGAGGCAACCGCTCGGTCTTTAGCACAGCGCTCAGCGAAAAAATCACGGCGCGGCTTAAGCGCGGCGAGCAAGTCATGCTCTTTATGAACCGGCGCGGCTATGCGCGTTTTTTGTCCTGCCGCAGCTGCGGAGAGGCACTTCGCTGCCCGCACTGCGATGTGACGCTGACCCTCCACGAGGATGGCAGTCTCCGCTGCCATTACTGCGGCTACCAGACCAGAAAGCCAGAGCGCTGCCCGAGCTGTGGCTCGCCCTATCTCGCTGGATTTGGCATGGGAACCCAGCAGCTGGTCGAGCAGACAAAGCGCATGTTTCCAGCGGCGCGCGTGCTGCGGATGGACGCAGATGCGGCGCGTGGAAGGGACGGCGGCCAGAGCATTCTGGAGAGCTTCCGATCTGGCAAGGCCGACATTTTGATTGGAACCCAGATGATTGTGAAGGGACATGATTTTCCGAATGTAACCTTAGTCGGCGTGATGGCAGCGGATACTGAGCTCTATGCGAACCGCTATACCAGTGCCGAGCGCTGTTTTCAGCTTCTCACGCAGGCGGCTGGGCGCGCCGGGCGCGCCGAAAAGCGGGGGGAAGTTGTGATTCAGACCTATCGCCCCGAGCACTATGCTGTGCAGAGTGCAGCGGCGCAGGACTATGAGCGCTTTGCAGCGGCAGAGCTCGCCTACCGGCGTGCGGCAGGCTACCCTCCCATTGTCCACATGCTGACCATACAGCTCGCCGCAAAGGACGAGCCAGCGCTCGTACAGGCAGCTGCGCTCTTTGCGGTCTGTCTCGCAAAGGCAGCCTCTTCCTGCGGGGAAGCGCCCCAGTGCATCGGGCCGGTCAACGCCTCGGTATACCGCGTACAGGACTATTTCCGGAAGATGATTTACATGAAGCACGCGGGCTATGATATACTGATACAGATTAAGACAGCGGCAGAGGAGGCATTTCGGACCCGGATTCCGGGCGGCATTTCTATCCTCTACGAGTTTGTCTGATGGAGAGGAGTAACAAGTGGCACTTCGAACAATCAGGGAGATTGGTGATCCTATTTTGAAGCAGCGGGCCAAGGAGATACAGAGCATGACGCCGCATCTCAAGACGCTGATTGCCGACATGGTCGAGACCATGCGGGCGGCAAATGGCGTCGGGCTTGCAGCGCCCCAGGTCGGCATCCTGAAGCGCCTCGTCGTGATTGAGTGTGAGGAAGACAAACTCCATGTGCTGATCAATCCTGAGGTTGTGGAAGCAGATGGCGAGCAGACCGGCTATGAGGGGTGCTTAAGCATCCCGGGAAAGACCGGTGTTGTGACCCGCCCGGAGCATGTGATTGTCAAGGCGTTGGATGAAGATATGCAGCCCATTACGGTGGAGGGGGCAGAGCTGCTCGCGCGGGCGCTCTGCCATGAAATTGATCACCTGGACGGTCATCTCTATACTGAAATTGCTGAGAAACTCTATACGAATGAGGAGCTCGAGGCGATGCGGGAAGAAGAGGCAGCAGAGGAGCAGGAATGAGAATTGTCTATTTCGGAACGCCGGACTTTGCAGTCTCACCACTCGTCGCGCTCAAGGAGGCCGGACACAAGCTCATGCTGGTCGTGACCCAGCCGGACAGGCCGCGGGGCAGGGGACATGCGATGCAGGCACCGCCGGTAAAGGAAGCAGCGCTTCGCCTTGGCATTCCGGTGGCGCAGCCTGTCCGTGTGCGCGAAGCGGACTTTATTGCATTGCTCCGCGCCCAGCGCGCGGAGCTCTTTGTCGTGACTGCGTTTGGCCAGATTCTGCCAAAAGAGATTCTTGATTTGCCGCGCTATGGCTGTGTGAACATTCACGCCTCGCTGCTTCCCGCCTACCGGGGCGCAGCGCCGATCCAGTGGGCCATCATTGACGGACAGAAGGAGAGCGGCATCACGACCATGCAGATGGATGAAGGGCTCGACACCGGTGACATTCTCCGCCAGTATCCGCTCACGCTTTCTCCGGAGGAGACCGGCGGCAGTTTATTTGCGCGGCTGGAGCAGCTTGGCGCGGAGGCGATCCTGGACACCGTGCAGGGACTGCAGGATGGCAGCATTACCCCCAAAAAGCAGGGCGAGACCACAACGGTCTATGCGAAGATGCTGCGAAAGGAGATGGGAAATCTCGACTTTTCCCGGGATGCAGAGAGCCTGCT
>CALLVJ010000183.1 GCA_938010625.1 uncultured Stomatobaculum sp.
GCCGCTTCGTCTTCGAGACGCTGGCCCAGGTGGCCCACGCCTACGAAGAGGCCCAGTCCGGCCCCGCGCCCGAGGCCGATAGCTGGGTGCACGTGAGCGGCACGCTGCGCCTACGCGGCACGAAGGCTCTCGTCATCGACGCCGAATCGGTTGAGGTCACCGATGCGCCGAATCCGGAGTTCGTGATTCAGTCGCGCTAAATACACAATTAATAGTGCTCTAGATCACTTTGGTTGTTTATGTCCGTTACCTCGGACACAAAATAGCGCGCGTACGGTGAATGAAGCGCACACGGCAGGCGCGGGCGCACCACCTTACCTTCAAGGATGAAGACATGTCATCGACAACAACACTTACTCCCCGCGAAAAGCAAGCGAGGCGCTACGCGACGTCCCTCGCTCTGATCGCCACCCTCGGCCCCTTCTTCTACGGATTCGAAGGCATGGTCCTCAACGCCGCCATCAAGGCAGTGGGATCCACCTTCGAGCTCGGACCGATCCTGCAGGGTGTCGCCGGTGCCGCCGGCGTCATCGGCGGCCTCATCGGCGCCCTGGCAGCAGGACGCATCTCCGACAAGATCGGCCGCAAGACCACGCTCATGTGGGTCGGCCCCTTCCTGCTCTTCGAGGCCCTCCTCGGCCCCATCTCCCCCCTCTTGGGCAGCTTCGGCTACCCCTTCCTGCTCCTGACCCGCATCGTTGGCGGCATCGGCTTCGGCGCGGCAACCACGGTTGCCCCCGGCTACGTCGCAGAGATCGCCCCTGCCGAGATCCGCGGACGCCTCATCGGCTTCCGCCAGCTCGCGATCATCCTGGGCCTCTTCTTCGCAGGCCTGATCAACACGGCGGTGGTCGCGCTCACGGGCGGTGCCGCGAAGCCCGCTTTCGGCGGGCTCATGACCTGGCAGGTCCTCTTCGCATGCCTGATCATCCCGGCCCTCCTCTTCGTCATCTTCACGGCGAAGATTCCCGAGTCTCCCCGCTACCTCGTCTCCGTGGGTCGCACGAAGGAGGCCGAGCAGATCCTGGCCAAGCTGTGCGGCGAGGAAGATCCCGCAGACCGCGTCACGGCCATCACCCAGTCCCTGACGATCACGGGCGGTGCGAAGCTCTCGATCGGACAGATTCTGTCCTCCCAGTGGCGTGGCCTCGTCTTCGTCGGCATGGCGATCGCCGCATTCCAGCAGCTCACCGGCATCAACGGCGTCTTCTTCTACTCGAACTCCCTGTTCGCCGCCGTCGGCTTCACCGAGTCGATGGCCCTGGCCCAGACGCTGCTCATCACCGCATTCAAGATCGTCGGCGTCCTGTCGGGCATCATGCTGGTGGACCGCGTCGGCCGCAAGCGCATGCTCATCTACGGAGGCACGCTCATCTTCGTGTCGCTCGGCGTTGTGGCGACGGTCTTTACGATCGCCCCCACCGTCGACGGCAAGCCCGACGTTGCCCACTCCCCCGTGCTGGCGTTCCTGGCGGTCGCGGCACTGTGTACCTTCCTCCTGGGATTCACCTCCTCGTGGGGCCCCATCTTCTCCATTGTCATGGGCGAGATGTTCCCCAACTCGATCCGCGGCGGCGCCATGTCGCTCGCCTCGGGCGCTGACTTCCTCGTGAACTTCCTGGTCGTCCTCCTTTTCCCCTTCCTCATCGGCTGGTCCCCCGCCGGCACCTACTGGATCTACTGCGCCTTCGGTGTCCTCGCGGTCATCTTCACGGCGAAGTTCCTCACCGAGACCAGCGGCGCCGAACTTGAGGACATGGACAAGGTCAATCAGGAAGTGCAGCTGATCATTGACTCGCTCCGCATCAACCAGCCGGAAAAAGGCAAGGGCTATCCGGCATCGGGTACGCGCAACGTGATTGCCTGCCCGGGCGCAAGACTCTGTCCCTTCGGCTGCTACGATACGACGGCGTTTGCACAGAAGATGGAAAATGAGATTTTCCCGAATGACCGCCATGTGAAGGTTGCCTTCACCGGCTGTTCGAACGACTGCGCGAAGGTGCGCCTGGCGGACTTCGGCATCATCGGCATGACCGAGCCGCAGTACGCCCCGGACCGCTGTGTCGCCTGCGAGCAGTGCATCAAGTACTGCAAAAAGCGCTCGGTCAATGCGCTCTCGCTCGTGAACGGCAAGATTGTCCGCGACACGAAGAAGTGCATCGGCTGCGGTGTCTGCATCACCTACTGTCCGACCAGAGCCTGGACGAGAAGCAAAGAGCACTACTTCCGTCTGGTGCTGCTTGGCCGCACCGGCAAGCGGAACCCGCGTCTCGCCGAGGATTTCATCAAGTGGTGTGACGAGGAGAGCATTCTCCGCATTGCGGCAAATACCTACGCCTACATTGAGGAGTACATTGATCCGGATGCCGTCGAGCACAAGGAGCACATCGGCTACATTGTGGACCGCACCGGCTTCGAGAAGTTCAAGGAGTACATCTTCAAGGATGTGACCCTCAGCGAGAAGGCGGAAGTTGCGCAGCAGATCTACTGGGGCGGCAAGCACTACGACCGCTACGGCGGCTGATTGCATTTCAGAAAGTGAAAAATGCTTGACCTCCCGGAGAATTATGCTATACTAATCATTAGTTAATTCTAATCTTTGCTAGTAAAGAGAAACTTAGAGCCCGCAGAGATGCGGGCTTTTCCTTGACACAGTGGTTAGTTGCGACAACACACGCGAAACCGGAAGGAGCGGCAATGAACATAGTGATCATCGGCGGAAACGAGTGTATGGAGCGCCAGTATTGCGATCTCTGTACCAAGCACGGCTGCAAAGCAAAAGTGTTTTGCAAGTTTAAGAATGGAATGCGAGACAGAATCGGAAAACCTGATTTAATGATTCTGTTTACCCATACGGTTTCGCACAAGATGGTTCAGTATGCGCTGAATTCGGCGGGAGAGGATACCTGTGTGGTGCGCTCGCATACAAGTTCCATGTCCTCGTTGAAGGGCATTCTCGCCGAACATACGGCATAAGAATATGTCGGATGAATTTCTGGTCGAGCACTGTGCGCCGACTTTTGCCGGCTTGAAGACGGGCAATCTGTTCCGTATTTCTTATGCGGATGTCACAGCATTTCGCGGGGAACTGCGCAGTCTGAATGACATCTTAAAGAAGAGGGACTTCGCGCCGTGCCTGTGCGCATGACAACAAGTTTTGCGCTCATTTATCTCTACCGCCCGGATTTCTTAAAACGAGATCTCAGCGGCGAGGAGGTGGCGCGCATATTGCGGTCTCTCGGCTATGAGCCGCAGAGTGTGAACCGCTCAGTTGCTTTTCTCGCGCGGATGATGCGGGAAAGGGAAGTCTTTCCCCATGAAGTCGGCTTATTTCTCGGCTATCCGCCGGAGGATGTGCTCGGCTTTATGAATAACAGCCGTGAGGGTGTGAAGTGCGTTGGCTGTTGGAAGGTCTACGGCGATGAGGCGAGAGCCCGGGCGGCGTTCTGGCGCTTCCAGCGCTGCAGGGAGGTGTTTGAGGAAAATGTGCAGCGCGGGCGGAAATTGGAAGCTCTGATTGTCCGCTGTGCGGCAGAGAGACAGAAAAAGCAGAAAACTTCGGGCGGCGTGAAAATCGCGTAAGTCCTGTGCAATCCGCAGAGGGCGGAGAGACATTCACAGAAAAAGGAGACTATCGAAATGAGCAAGGTCGCAGTGGTATTTTGGAGCGGAACCGGTAACACACAGGCAATGGCAGAGGCTGTCGCTGAGGGCGCAAAGAGCAAGGGCGCAGATGTCACGATGCTCGGTCCGAGCGAGTTCAGTGCAGATCAGGTTGCACTCTACGATGCAATCGCATTCGGCTGCCCTTCGATGGGCGCAGAAGTCCTCGAGGAAGAGGAGTTCGAGCCGATGTTTGCTTCGGTTGAGGGCGCACTGCACGGCAAGAAGATTGCCCTCTTTGGCTCCTGGGGTTGGGGCGGCGGCGCCTGGATGAACGACTGGGAGGCGAGATGCAATCAAGCGGGCGTTCTGATGCAGCATGCACCTGTCACCTGCCAGGAGGCACCGGACGATGCAGCGCTCGCAGAGTGCAGGGAACTCGGTGCGTCTCTGGTCTAAATACTTGTCGTTGCAAAAAATCCTCCTTTCTTTTTGCAAGGTGAATCGCGCTGTGGCGAGAGCTGCAGCGCGGTTTGCATTTTCCGGCTTCGCCGTTGCGATGCTTTTTGTCGCGTGATAGAATAATAGCCAGGTGCCAGTAAGCACGAGAAAGGAGAGAGAGGTATGAGCAAGGTTGCAGTTGTCTATTGGAGCGGCACGGGACACACAAAAAAGATGGCAGAGGCGGTGAAAGAAGGCGCAGAGAGCAAAGGCGCAGAGGTCACGATGTTTGGACCGGCTGCGTTTGATGCGGCGAAGGTTCCGCTCTTTGACGCAATCGCGTTTGGTTGCCCAGCTTCCGGCGCTTCGATGGGAGCAGAAGTTCTGGAAGAGCTTGCGTTTCAGCCGATGTTTGACAAGGTCAAAGGCGCGTTGCACGGCAAGAAGGTTGCCCTTTTTGGTTCCTGGGGCTGGGGCAACGGTGCATGGATGAACGACTGGGCAGCAGCCTGCAAGGAAGCGGGTGTCCTGATGCAGCACGCACCTGTCATCTGCAAGGAAG
>CALLVJ010000184.1 GCA_938010625.1 uncultured Stomatobaculum sp.
CTTGCCTGCGAGCTTATCGACCGCATGCTGTACGGTCGCAAACGGCGCCTGATAGGTGCTCTCATTAGAATCGTTGCCATGGCCTGGTCTGTCATCTACATAGTAAGACGTCGCCTTGATCAGAAAAGCAGTTCTCCGGTGCACCGTCTCATACGGGTGCAGGTCAATCTGCCAGGAGTACGCAACGCCGGAGTCGATGTTGTTCGTCTGCGTATCCGTATTTCCGGTGAACATATACTGCCAATACGGATTATAATGACCTACATAACGCGCATCCGGCGGGGTCAGGCCCAAGTTGGTTCCCACATCATTGGTCAGCAGGTCAAACGTCTGCTTTGTCGATCGGTTCACCATGTGGAAGCCCGCCGGTGTCTTATAGCAGGTCGCGCCGTCGTCGCCGTTAATCATGCTGTCGGCGCCGGTGCCCATCCAGAACCGCCCGGTCGTATTGGTCGTATTGTGGAGATAGTAGTCCACGATAATGCTGCGGTTGTCCGGTCCCGGCGAGACCCGCATGCGGTACTCAACTCCCAGATTGGTATTCGTCTCGACATCGCCATTATGCGCCAGGTTGGGTTTCATCGCCTTATACCCGCTCAGACCAATATAGTTGTATGCCGAAGGTGCCGATGCACTGGGGTTATCCGCCTTGACAACCCAGGACGCATAGCCTCTGTGACCCCACGTTGTCTGAATGCTGCCGGACGTGTAATTCGTCTCGCCCGTATCCAGACCGTGAACGTCGAAGCGCATTGTCGGTCCATCACCCTCTGTGAAACCTATCGTTGGTCCAATCCACTGGAAGGCTGTCGCCTCAGTGGCGCCGTTGTCGCTTCCGCCCGGCTGCAGCTCCGTTGCATACGCATTTCTCACGTTGAGCCCGCTCACTGCGAGCCCGAAGACCATGAGAAAGGCGAGGAGCTGTGCGAGTGCTCGCCGCAATATCCCGCGGAGAGAATTCTTGTTGCTGCTCATATCTTCTTGTCACGCTCCCTTCTCAGTTTGGATCCGCAACGAAGAGCGCCAGATCATCCGGCACATCGTTCTTCGTGACGGTCGTATTCGGGCCGGCAATCAGGCCGCGCGCAAAGTGGTTGCGCTCGCTTCTGTCGTAGTGGTAGAAGCCCGCGCCTGCGCTGCCGCTGTTTCTCCAGTGCGGTGCGTCCTCATCGCCCGAGAAGCCGACAAACTGACCGTTGTAGACCAGAATGTAGCCGTCGCCGGTGTTCAGCACGCGTCTGCCGCTCACAATCTTGCCGTTTTTATCGACGACATAGAAGCGGAACTGGGGCGCTGCCAGGGTGCCAGTGTTCTGGCAGACAATGCCGTAGCCCTGCTCTTCCGGCGCATCCAGACGAAGACCATTGATATAGAACTTGTTGTCCTTCTTCTGGAGATAGTTGCGGTTGCCGTAAGCCTTGCCGCTCGGCGAAAACGCAAAGGTTCTCGGGCCGTCCGCGAGCTCAACCGTAATTTCCTTGCCGGCCTGCATTGAACCGTCGTTCATCTCATCCGGCGAGAAGAGATACAGATCCGCCTTCTCAATGCCGTACATGTTGCCCTCAATGAAGTCCTTTGCGCTCCAGGCGTCCACATCGTACTGCGCGACAAACTCACTCTTCGCGCGGTCAAAGAGGACAAAACCGGTCTGCATGCGGCCAATGCCGTCGAAGGCGTACTCTCGATTGCCGACCTTCAAAATCTTGTTGCGGTACGCCCTGCCCTTCGAGTCGGTTCTCCACCAGGAACTCTCGAGGTCAAGGTTCTCCTTCTCGTCGAGATTTGCCGACGGATACATCCAGAGCCACTTGTTCTTCATCAGCGGGCCGCCATCGTAGCCGTCGTAGTAGCGGACGCGCTCATCGGCAGTCGGATTGGAGCGAACTGCATTCGAGATGCTCGCGACCTTGTCCCACCACTCGATCATGACGCCCTTCTCATCAAAGCCATACGTTGCCCCGTTGATGTCGCGCTGGAACGGCTGCTCGCCCTGGCGGCTCCGGTACTTCTTCGAGTCCGCGCCGAAATAGAACCACATCTTCTCATAATCCGTGTAGTCTCTTCCGGTCACCTCGCTCGTGAGGTGAGAACCCCAGTCATAGTAGAGCCAGCGGTTCGTGTAGAGCGCGCCGTCCGCGTCCGCGTAGTAGCGCGCATTGACGAATGGATCCTCGTCTGTCAGGACATTGCCCTCCTCGTCAATCCAGCCGGTCAGCATGTTTCCGTTCTCATCGAAGGCATAGTACTTGCCCTCAACTTCTTTCCGGAAGCCCTTGCCCTTGGCGCGAAGCCCCTTGCCGTCGGCGCCGAAGTAGTGCCAGCCGCCGTCGCCATACTCGCCGGAAGGATCGTTCTCGCGGTCAATGAAGACCCAGGCATTCTTTGCCATACGGCCATCCTGGTCGACATAGTAGTCCGACCCGCCGTAGGAGAAGATGCGGTTCTTCACAATGACCCCGGAGTCGCCCAGGTAGAACCAATTGTCCTTCGACTTCTTGAAGGCATTGGTCACCGGCTGATCCTCCCGGTTCAGGTACTGCCACTCGTCTCCAACCTTGTTCCAGCCCTCAATTGCATAGGCTGTCACAGTTGGAAAGAGACAAGCGGCAGCTGCCGCCAGCAAAAATGCTCTGGCCGCTTTGACATGTTTCATTTGTTTCATGCCACTCCCCTTTCTCTCTGCACTGCCAGGTAAGTCTCTCGACTTTCCCCGCACAAGGGTGCTGAGCGCCCTTATGCACATTAATACTTTCTTAAACAATGTATCACGACTATTCGTTTCTGTCCATAGATGTTCTGATCGGCAGGGCTGTTTTTCTGACTTTCGTGATTTTTCCCATTTTTACCTCGATAAAACTGTCGTTTTCTCTCTATATAGTAGAAATTAGTCTCCATTACTGGTAATTTTACACAATTTCGCAATACTAGACATGTTCAATCCACTATGTTTCACAAAAAGGCGGCGGCTAACATCCTGCCTGCTTTTGCGCATTTCCGGCGCGCTTTCAGCTTTTCTTTTTGGGAATTCTGGCTTACACTACTATAAAAGCTTGAGAGAGGAGTGTTAAAAATGGCAAGATTATTTGGCAGGCTCGCGCGCCTCGCACTGGTCGCAGGCGCTGCAGCGGCAGCTGTCTCCTACTACCGCCAGTACAGCGAGTTCCACCGTGACCTGGACGAGGAATTCCACGACTATGAAGAGGACGGCGAGAGCGATCACGCGCCGCACACCGAGGCGCCGAACCGGAACTATGTCTCGCTGAATGCAAACCGCGGCGAGTTCACAGCGGCAGCCCAGAATACGCTTGAGGCGGCCAGGGGCATGGTCACGAGCGCAGCGGGGATGTTAAAGGATGTCGGCAACATTCTCGCCGATAACCTGCAGGCAGCTTCCGGCGAGAGAACCGGGAAAGTACAGGCGGCAGCCGACACTGCAGCTGAAGCCGTGCAGGAGACCGCCGCGACAGCAGCCGAGCGTGTCAGAGAAGCCGCTGAGACCGTCAAAGAGGACGAGATCAGCTCTGACAATCTCCTCGCGAAGTCCTATGCCGCAGCTGGCAGCAGCGCCAGGCGCACAACGGAAATCACAGAAGAAGCGTAAAGAAAAGCGCCTCCCGGCAGACTTCGTTCTCCCGGGAGGCGCTTTTTTTCAGCATATGACAGTTCTTTTTCACCGACAGGGGTCGCATATCCGAATAGATGTTCTCTGGATTTTCCTTGCAGCCTGCGTGCAGTGTCAACACGGACATTCGCATGAATCTCTGCTCCTGTGCGTTTTATATCCCCTCCAGATTGAAGTCCGGCAGAAAGCGGCTGCCCTTGCTGTTTGCCTCCTGGACATAGCCATTCCGAAAGCCAAGCCGCAAAAAATAGTCCTCGGCTCTGGCCCGCTCCCGCGCGGTCAGTGCGCGGTTCAGCTCCGGAAAACAGGTTTTTACAAAGGGCGTATATTGAAACAGGAGGCTCACATACTGCTCTGTCCCAAACAGCTTCGCGATGTCATCCAAGACTGCGAAGCTGTTTTTTAAGTGCAGCGGCAGCACGAGATGCCGTATCATCACCCCGCGGACTGCCTTTCCTTCTTTATTTAATGTGAGGTTGCCGCTCTGCCGGTACATTTCCTGAATGGCTGCCCGCGCAATGACCGGGTAATCCGCTGCACCCGAAAAGCGGGCTGCGAGCACACTGTCCGCATACTTGTAATCCGGCAGCCAGACATCAATGAGCCCTTCTAGTTCCCGCAGCACTTCGGCGCGCTCATAGCCGGAGGTATTGTAGAGAACCGGGACTTTGGGGCGGTAGATGTGCAGCGCCCGTATAATTTCCGTGACCCAGGGGGTCGGCGTCACGAGGTTTATATTGTTCGCGCCCTGGCCCTCTAATTCCCGGAAAATTTCCGCAAGCCGCGCGGGGGTGAGCGCCTTTCCATAGTGCTCGCAGCTGATCGCATGGTTCTGGCAGAAAACACAGCGCAGATTGCAGCCCGAAAAGAAGATGGCGCCGGAGCCCTCCGCGCCGCTGATACAGGGTTCCTCGCCGAAGTGGAGCGCCGCGCGCGCCGCAAAAAGCCGGGCGCTGCAACCGCAGGCACCCGGCTTCGTTTCGCGATTCACCTGACACAGTCTGGGGCAGAGCTCACAGCGCCGCAGGTCAAGTTTTGTCATGGCACTTACTCTCTATTGATTTTGAAAGTTCACAGCTTGAAGCTGCTCTTTAAGGACACAATCCGGTTAAAGACCAGGTGCTCCGGGCTCGAATCCTTTGCATCCACACAGAAGAAACCATTCCGCACGAACTGATAGCTGTCATAGGCCTTTGCGCCGTCGAAGTTCGGCTCTACTTTGCAGTCTCTTAAGATAATGCGGGAGTTCGGATTCAGGTTCAGGTTGCCATTCTCGTCGAGCTTGCCCTTCTCCTCATCGACAAGGTTCTCGTAGAGGCGGCACTCGGCATTGACTGCGGTCGAAGCATTGACCCAGTGGATCGTGCCCTTCACCTTCCTGCCCGCAAAGCCCGTGCCGCTCTTGGTCTCCGGGTCGTAGGTGCAGTGTATGGCGACAACCTTGCCGCTCTCATCCTTGTCCACGCCGACACACTTCACAAAGTAAGCGCCCATCAGACGGACCTCATTCCCCGGGAACAGACGGAAGTACTTCTTCGGCGGCTCCTCGCGGAAGTCATCCTCCTCAATCCAGAGCTCTCTGCCAAAGGGCAGCACGCGGCTGCCAAGATCAGGATTCTCGAGATTGTTCGGCATCACGAGCTCCTCGGTCTGATTTGCCGGATAGTTGTCAATGATCAATTTCAAGGGGTGCAGCACCGCCATCATCCGCGCGCGGGAGAGCTTCAAGTCCTCGCGGATACAGTACTCGAGCATTGCAGAGTCCACCGAGGAATTTGCCTTCGAGACGCCGACCAGCTCCACAAAGCGCTTGATGGAAGCCGGCGTATAGCCGCGGCGGCGGAGCGCCGCAATCGAGACGAGGCGCGGGTCGTCCCAGCCGGCGTTCGTTCTCATCCGCAGAGCGTCGCACAGTTGCTTTTTGGCGATCCACTCCACGAGTGCGGCAGCGCGCGCAGTGGCCCCCGGCCCGCCAGGCGTGCCCTGCGCGGCTGCGTAGCCCTCCAGGACCGACAGCGTCTCGTCCCACAGGGCGATGGCGGCGGCGGTCTCCTCCCCCACGTGCCCGGGCTCTACGCCTCCGTAGTCCTCACAGAGGGCCCCGACGACCGCCGCCAGATGGGCGCGCTGGATCTCCAGGGCAGTCATCGGGCCGCAGGCCGTGGCCAGGGCGTGAGCCAGGGCGGTGTCGTGGGAGACCGCCCAGTGCTCCTCCACCGGGTCGCCCGTCAGGCGCACGCGTCCCAGCGCGCCGAGACGCCGACCCCGCGCCGAGGCGCGCTCGAGATACCACAGGAGAAGGTCGGTGGTGGCGATCTTGAGGTAGTCGGGCACATCGAAGCGGTTGGCGTCGCCGTTGATGACGTGGAGGCGGCGGAAACGGGACGCGTCCGCATGGGGCTCGTCGCGGGTGTTGACGATCGGACGGTTGAAGGTGGTCTGCAGACCGATATCGGTCTCCACGTAGTCGGCGCGCTGGCTGATCTGGAAGCCGGGACGCTGGGAGCGCTGACCGATGCCGACGCGGCCGGCTCCGACGAGGACGGGGCGCGTGACGAGGAAGGGGATGAGGGCCTGCACCAGGTCGTCGAAGGCCAGGTCGCGGCGCACGAGGTAGTTCTCGTGACAGCCGTAGGCCGCGCCCTTGCCGTCGACATTGTTCTTGTACAGGACGACTTCGCCGTTCGCCGCGCCCCCGGGGCCGTCGGCCAGAGCGCTCATAGCACGGCGCGCGATCAGCTCACCGGCGCGGTCCCACACGACGGCGTCACGAGGCGTGAGCACCTCCGGCGAGGAGTACTCGGGGTGGGCGTGGTCGACGTACAGGCGGGCCCCGTTGGTCAGGACCACGGTGGAGGCGCGCGGGAGGGCCGCCTCGGCCGCGCTGGGGCGGGGCCTGGTCCCCCACGGCGCGGGCGGAGGGTCCACAGGCCGCTCGGCCTCAGGGATGTCGCCGGCCGGAGCGAGGCGGTTCGGATCATCGGTGAGCAGGCTCGGATGAGCGACGGCGCGGTCGAGGCGACCCCCGCGCAGGTCGGCGAGAGGGTCCTCGCCCTCGTAGTCCCAGCGCACCGCCCCTGCGGGGGAGCCGTCAGGCCCGTTGACGCCGGGCCGTGAGACGGCTCCGTAAGCCTCGACGATCCGGCTGGCCATGACGACCGCATTGGCGTACGGGTTGCCGGGCTCGAGGACTCCGAGCTCCGTCTCGATGCCGACGGGCCGCACAACCGGGCCCTGCACCGGTGGCGTGCGCGTCTGACTCATACGTCCTCCCTCATGTTCTCCCGCGGCATCCGGGCGGACGCGGCAGTCAAATTCCGCACCGAACGGACTGTCTCGTCGCGACGGCCTATGAGCCGGGCCCAATCCCTCGGGCCGGTGGCGCCGGTGATCTCCTCGTTCTGCCGGGACTCCACGGCGATGGCCTCCAGCAGACGAGGAGTCGAGATTCCTCCGCTCCCGCCGTCCAGCTCATCTTTGATGGCAGCAGTCTTGGCGCGTGCGACGACGGCGGCGAGCATGGCGCCGCTGACCAGGTCGGCGAGGTGAAGAATCTCCCGCCCACCGGAGGCGTAGGCGACCTCCAGCACTTCGGTGGCGGGAGTGCGGGCGTACAGGGCTCGAACGGTGGCCCGGCGCATGGTCTCGGCGGCGGTCTCGCGATCTCCACCGGCGGCGGCCAGCTCGGACGGGTCGAGCGGCAAGTCGGCCGTCAGGTGCTTGGCCAGGACTTGTCGGGCGCCCTCGGCGTCGGGTCTGCCGATCCGGATCTTGATATCGAGGCGTCCGGGGCGTAGCACGGCCGGGTCGATCATGTCCTCCCGGTTGGAGGCCCCGATGATGACGACGTTGCGCAGCGACTCCACACCATCGATCTCCGCCAGGACCTGCGGCACGATCATGGTCTCGACGTCGGAG
>CALLVJ010000185.1 GCA_938010625.1 uncultured Stomatobaculum sp.
ATCTCTTCGACGAGATGATGGACTTTGCGAACTATGCGTTCAATAAGAGCCACGCGGCCTGCTATGCCTATGTCTCTTTCCAGACAGCGTGGTTAAAGCACTACTATCCGAAGGAATTCATGGCAGCTCTCATGACCTCGGTGATCGACAACAGCAGTAAAATTGCAGAGTATATCCTGGTCTGCCGCCAGATGGGAATTCCGATTCTACCGCCGGATGTGAACGACGGGCAATCGGTTTTCTCGGTCTCGGGGGACGGCATACGCTTTGGGCTCTCGGCAATCCGAGCAGTCGGAACTGGCGTGAGCGAGGAGATTGTGCGGGAGCGGGAGAGCGGCGGGCCGTTCCGTTCGCTTGAGGATTTCATGGAACGCCTCTCAAACAAAGAGGCAAACAGGCGCACGCTCGAGAGCTTTGTGAAGGCGGGCGCACTCGACTCAATGCCGGGAAACCGGCGGCAAAAGCTGCTCATCATCCCCGAGCTGCTCGACAAAAAGGCAAAGCAGAAGAATGCGATTGCAGGGCAGGTCTCGCTCTTTGATTTTCTCGGCGAGGAGGCACGCGAGAGTCTCGCGACTGCGCTTCCCGAGGTCGATGAATTTCGGAAGGAAGACATTCTCGCGTTTGAAAAAGAGACAGTCGGCGTCTACCTGAGCGGGCATCCGCTCGACGATGCGCGCGAGCTCTGGGAAAAGACTGTGACCGCAAAGACACTCGATTTCTTTGTGGACGATGAGAGCGGCAAGGCAGCGCTCGAAGACCGCAGCCAGGTTGTGATCGGCGGCGTGCTGACCAATGTGACGACCAAAATCACGAGAAACAATGAGACCATGGCTTTTCTGACCATTGAGGATCTGGTCGGCACAGTCGAGGTGTTGCTGTTTCCAAAGGTCTATGAGCGCTACCGGGAGCTTTTGACGCCGGACGCAAAGCTCTTCTTGTCAGGTCGTGTCACAATCAGCGAGGACGATGTCGCTGGAAAGCTGATTTGTGAGCGCCTGTCCCGCTTTGGCGCGGGGCGGCGCACACTCTGGATTCAGTTCGCGGATGAGCACACGTTTCGCGAAAAGCGAGGTGAACTTTTGCTCGCGCTCGGCAACAGTGAGGGGCAGGATCCGGTCAGGATTTACTGCCGGGCAGAGAAAAAAATTGTGACGCTCGGGCGGGACTGGTGCGTTTCGGCGGACGAAGGTCTGCTCCAGTCGCTCTGTGCACAGTTTGGTGCGGAAAATGTGAAGGCCACAGTGAAGCAGAGACTTTGAAAATTGTAAAACAAAAGGCGCTGTGTTATAGTTTTCGCGTGGCAGTTTCACGCGCGAAGGGAGAGCAAAGCGCGTTTAGGAACAGTGAGGAGGTTCCTGATATGGCAAAGACAATAAAGACCATCGGTGTTCTGACGAGCGGCGGCGATGCACCGGGCATGAATGCGGCAATCCGCGCGGTTGTCCGCACTGCGCTGCACCACGGCATGAAGGTAAAGGGCATCATGCGGGGGTACTCCGGTCTGCTCGACGAAGAATTTATGGATATGGATGCGAGAAGTGTTGCGGACATCATCAACCGCGGCGGCACCATCCTCTACACCGCGCGCTGCCTGGAGATGCTGACCGAGGAAGGTCAGCGGCAGGCGGCGGAAATCTGCAAAAAGCACGGTATTGACGGCGTAGTTGTGATTGGCGGTGACGGTTCTTTCAGGGGCGCCGGCAAACTCTCGAAGCTCGGCATCAATACGATCGGCGTTCCGGGAACCATTGACCTCGACATTGCCTGCACCGAGTATACAATCGGCTTTGATACGGCAGTCAATACGGCAATCAGCGCTATCGACAAAGTGCGCGACACGAGCACCTCGCACGAGCGCTGCTCGATCATTGAAGTCATGGGACGACATGCGGGCTATATCGCGCTCTGGAGCGGCATTGCGACCGGCAGCGATGCCATTCTGATTCCCGAGCACTATGACGGCAACGAGCAGGAAATCGTGAATCACATCATTGAGAGCCGGAAGCGCGGCAAGAAACACTTTATCATCATCAACGCCGAGGGCATAGGTCACTCGAGCTCTATGGCAAAGCGCATTGAGGCGGCGACTGGCATTGAGACCCGCGCGACGATTCTTGGCTACATGCAGCGCGGCGGCTCGCCTTCCTGTAAGGATCGCTTCTATGCGTCGATCATGGGGTCGAAGGCCGTGGATCTGCTCGCCGAGGGCAAGTCGAATCGTCTGGTTGCCTACCAGAATGGCGAGTTCTGCGATTTTGACATTGAAGAGGCGCTGCGCATGAGGAAGGAAATTCCGGCCTATCAGCTGGAACTTTCCAGCAAGCTGACGCGCTGAGGAGGCCCATGGAAGAACATACAGCGGAACATACCGTCCTCTGTGGCGCAAATTCCTATGTGCAGA
>CALLVJ010000186.1 GCA_938010625.1 uncultured Stomatobaculum sp.
GCCATGTCGTGCGGCGTCGTGAGATGCTTCGCATTGTTCAGCCCATTCGGATTCACAAAATTCGTATTCGTACAGCCGAGCTGACGCGCCCTCTTGTTCATCTTCTGTGCAAACGCGGAGACCGAGCCTGAGACATGTTCGGCGAGCCCGTTTGCAACTTCATTCGCGGACTTCAACATGAGACCGTAAAGGCAGTCCCGCACCTTGACGCGGTCGCCCTTCGCGAGCTCCAGATTCACTGCGCCGGCCTCCAGATTCTCGGTTGCGCTGTCAGAAAAAACAACCACGTCATCCTGCGAGGCATTCTCAAGCACCAGGAGCGCCGTCATAAACTTGGTGATGGACGCCGGATAATACTGGCGGTCTGCATTTTTCTCATATAAAAACTTGCCTGTCGTCGCATTATAGAGAACCGCACCCTCCGAGGCGATTTCAGGTGTTGTCGCGGCAAATGCCGTTCCCGCGCAGAACATACTGCCAAAAAGCAGCAGAGCCGCCAGCAGACAGCGCAGCCGCCCCCTGCGTTTCCCTTGTATCAAAACAAAATCCTCCTCCCCCGAATTTCGATTTTCATCCTGCCTTTATTTTATTTCTTTCATGATTTTATCATAGTTTCAATTTGCTTTTATTACAAAATTATGAAAAAGCGCCGGGATTTCTGCCTCTTTGCAAAAAAGTCTGCCCTGAATGCGGTCTTTTCCACCGCCTCCCTTGCCGCCGCGCGACCGGATTTCGACGAGGAAAGGATTCCAGTCAACCCCGTCGCCAGATAGGAGAAACGCATAGCCCGTCTTCTCCGCGCCGGAGAAGAGCCCGATCACACCGGCAAAGTGCTCTCTGAGGAGCTTTTGCGCGCGCTGGAGCGCGCTCTCCGGAAGCGGCGGCAGAATGAGACAGGGTGCCTGCTCTCCTGCCTGTTCCGCTGTCTCTGCCTTTGCAAGTATCAGCCCGACCGCAATCGAAGCCGCGCGCTGCTCCGCGGCAGCGCTCTTCTCCTGCACTTTCATGACCGCACTGTCCAGTTCGCCGAGCGGCGCTGAGAGCCGCGCCGAGAGCTGTCTCGCCTCATCGAGACAGCTCTGAAATGCCGTGAGCGCCCGCAGCCCGCAGGCGAGATATAATCTGGTGCCGCCCTTATAGCGGATTGCGCTCATTATTTTCAGAAGCCCTACTTCTGCCGTGCGCGCGACATGCGGCGCGCAGCAGGCGCAGCAGTCCACATCGCCAATTTCGACAATGCGGACTGCGCCCTTTAATTCCTTTTTCTGCCGGTAAGAAAGCGCTGCGAGCTCCGCCGCGTCCGGATAAAAGGCGTGCACTGGAATATCGCGAAAGATGGCTTCATTGACCGCGCGCTCGAGCGCCGTGAGCTGTGCGTCGTCGAGCGGAACAGATAAATCCACCTGCACCTCGCGCTCACTCAGGTGAAAACCCACATTTTCCGCGCCGTAAAAGCGATGCGCAAGGCCGGACAGCATGTGCTCGCCCGTGTGCTGCTGCATAAAGTCAAAGCGGCGCGCCCAGTCCACTGCGCCCGCAACCGTACTGCCGATTGCAAGCGGCGCATCGACCAGATGGGTGATGATGCCATGCTGCATGGTGACATCCAGAATCCGCGCGCCGCCAAGTGCCCCGCGGTCCGCCTTCTGTCCGCCCTGCTCCGGAAAAAACGCCGTGCGGTTCAGCACGACCGCAAACTGCTTTGCGCCATCCGCCTCCCTCTCCTCGCAGGAGAGCACCTCCGCCGTAAATTGCAATTCCCGCGGATCCCTGTCAAAAATTGTCTCCGTCATACCAGCCTCCTTCCCGTA
Source organism: uncultured Stomatobaculum sp. (assembly GCA_938010625.1). GTDB lineage: Bacteria > Bacillota > Clostridia > Lachnospirales > Lachnospiraceae > Moryella. The sequence goes on from CALLVJ010000186.1 coordinate 1,812, forward strand.
TGTCACGCGCCGCTGTCCGCCGATCGCAAAGTACTCGCCGCAATCTGCAAACCGCTGCCCCTGCGCGCACGAAAAAACAGCCTCCGCCGGGAAGCTGTCCTTCTCTCTTTTCTTTACTGCGCTGCCTTGATCGCCGCGAGGAGCTCGGCATAAGTCTCAAACGCCGGATACTCGGGATGGGTCTTCTTGATTTCCTCCGTCGTCCGGAACAGAAATCCCGCCTTGCTCGCCTCAATCATGCCGAGGTCGTTATAGCTGTCGCCGCTCGCAATCGTCTCATAGCCGATCGACTGGAGTGCGCGCACCGTTGTGAGCTTCGAGTTCTCAATGCGCATCTTGAAGCCTGTGATCTCGCCGCTCTCTGCGACCTCAAGCGAATTGCAGAGAATGGTCGGATAGCCGAGCTTTTTCATGAGAGGAGACGCAAACTGCGTGAATGTGTCGCTCAGAATCATGACCTGCGTAAAACTTCGGAGTTCGTCGAGAAACGCCCTGGCGCCCGGCATCGGGTCAATCGTCTCAATCACAGCCTGAATTTCCTGTAAGCCAAGCCCGTGCTCTTTCAGAATGCCGAGGCGGTAGCGCATCAGCTTGTCGTAGTCCGGCTCATCTCTTGTGGTGCGCCGA
>CALLVJ010000187.1 GCA_938010625.1 uncultured Stomatobaculum sp.
TCGCCGGTCTTCGTGAACGCGACGACCGAAGGCGTGGTTCTTGCGCCCTCGCTGTTCGGAATCACGACCGGCTTGCCGCCCTCCATGACTGCCACACAGCTGTTTGTTGTTCCCAAATCAATACCGATAATCTTACTCATCGTACTTCCTCCTGAAAATCCATTCTTTATTAAAAAATCAGTTTTCTTGTTGTACTATTGTGTTCAAATGAAACTTAATTGGCGACCTTCACCATGCTGTGGCGAAGCACGCTGTCTTTGTAAAGGTAGCCCTTCTGCAGTTCCTCCGAGACGATATTCTCGCCGAACGCCTCATTATCCTCGTGCATCACGGCATTGTGATAGTTCGGATCAAAGGGCTTGCCTTTCGCGTCGATCGGTTCGACGCCCGCTTCTTTCAGATTCTTTAAGAGCTGGCGGTAAATCATCTCCATGCCCTCGGCATAGGCCTTTATGCCGCTGTCCTCGCTCTCTGGCGCCTGGGAAACGCTTCGCTCAAAATTGTCGATGACCGGCAAAAATCTCTCGAGCACCGACTTCGCGCCGAGATCAAACATCTGCGCCTTTTCCCGCTCGCTCCGCTTGCGGAAATTTTCAAATTCTGCGAGCGTCCGTTTCAGACGGTCAGTCAGCGCGTCTATCTCTCCCTGCGCCTCCCTGTCTTTTTCAGATTCTGCAGTCGCTTCCGACGCAGCCGCCTTGCCTGCTTCTTCTATCTTGTCTGCTCTCTCTGTCTCGTCTGCTCCCTCTGCCTTGTCCTCCTTCGCCGCAAGTTTCTCTGCTGCCTCTGCAGCTGACATCGCAGCGCGCTCTTCTGCGCTCAGCTTTTCCTGTTCCTCCCGCTCGTGTCTGTGCTTGTTCTTAGCCATCGTCTCCTCCGAAATTCTCATCCATCTCACGCATTAGATTGTGCAAGGTCTTCAGCACCTTCTTATAATCCATGCGCTTTGGTCCCACGATACCAATCGTGCCGCGGAGACCGCCGCCCAGATCATAACAGGCTGTGACAATACTGCAATCATTCATCTCAGGCACTGGAGATTCCTCGCCGATAAACACCCGGATATTCTCTTTCTTCTCTCCCGTCTGCGCCGCTGCATCCGCCACAATGCGCTTCAAGCGATTCTTCTCCTCAAAGGTACTGATGATGCGCTTTGCGCCGCCGCCATCGGTGAGCTCCGGATATTGGAACACATTGGTCGCGCCGCTGGTATAAATCTGCAGCTCTTCCTCTTCTGAGAGCATGTGCCTGAGCTCCTCGAGGAGATGGGCGACAAAGTCCTTGCTGTCGCCCGCCTCCCGGAGCAAATCATTCAGCACATCCGTCTCTGCATCCTGGAGGCTGACGCCATTTAATCGCGTATTCAGCAGAATGTTGAGATGCAGGAGCTCGGCATCGCTGAGCGGCTGCTTCAACGTCACAATTCGATTGCTGATCAGATTGCCCTCTAGTACCAAGACCACCAGCAGGCGGCTCTCATCCATCTTGGAGAGTTGCAGCAGCTTGATGCACGCCCGGCTCGTGTCGGGGCCGCTGATGACCGCTGCATAATTAGTATGATCCGCTGCAATGCGCGCCATTCGCCGGAGCACCAGCTCGAGGCGGTCTACCCGCGCGACAAACTGGCGTTTCAGGGCTTCCACTTCTGTCTCCGTCTCCTCAAGGATCTCATTGACATAAAAGCGATAGCCCTGATCCGAAGGAATGCGTCCCGCCGAGGTATGCGGCTGGAGAAGATAGCCCATCTCCTCCAGGTCGTACATCTCATTGCGGATGGTCGCACTGCTCAGCGTGCAGCCGGGAAGTTTTGAAATCGTGCGGGAGCCGACCGGCTCGCCGGTCTCCATGTAGTTTTTAATGACTGCATTGAGTATCATGACTTTTCTGGCATCCAACTCCATGATTTCCTCCTTCCCATTGTTAGCACTCATTCAACCGGAGTGCTAACATCTGCTGTCGTTACTATAGCCGTTTTGCAAGACTCTGTCAAGCCAGCTGCAAAATTTTTTACAGAATTTTCCGGCGCGCTCCTCCCTCGCTGCGTTTCCAGCGCAGTCTCTTGCGCAATTCCCGTCTCTCGTGCTATATTGCAGTCAGAAGCGTAACAAGTCTGTAACATTTCGATGTGAAAGGAGACCTTGCATGCGACTTTTAACAAAGTTTTCTGTTCTCGGGCTCAGCACTCTGCTCTCGCTCGCCGCAGCCCAGCCTGCCGCGGCCGCAGTCGTGCAGAGCCATGCAACCGCCAACAGCCAGACCGAAGTGGTGACTGCTGTTCTCGAAGCGCCGAGCGAGACGCCGGAACTGGCAGTCCCGCTTCCGCCCGTGCAAAACGAGCGTTCGCTCGGCACATTCAAAACCACAGGCTATTCCAATCCGAACGGCACGAAGTGCGCCGACGGCTCAGTGCCAAAGGCAGCGCACACAGTCGCAACCGACTGGGGCGTACTGCCGCGCGGCGCCAAAATCCGCTTTGCAGGCAACAATACCATTTACACTGTCGAGGATACCGGCGTCCACGGCCAGATTGTCGATGTCTACTATGCGACAAACGCTGAGGCATTGGCACACGGTGTCCAGTACCGCGAAGTGTTTTTGATTCTTGAGTAGACCTCTATCTTTTATTTTTAATTGACAGTACCACCATCCTCTGTTTAGAATAAAACTGTAGTCCTTACAGATTTCTTAAGAGGATTGAGAATTATGTACAAACATATGAACGCCATTCAGCGGGCGTGCATCTTTCTTCTGACGCTGCTCCTGTTTCTCGTGCCGCTCAGCGCGCTGGGCGAGCCGAAGACAGCACCGGCGCCAGAGACCTCCGCGGCGGGGACGGACAGTGTGCCCTTTGTCTCTCCGACAGACACTCCCTCCGCGAGCGCTGTCTTTACGGACAGCACAAACACAGTGATGGGAGATGTACAGCACGCTGAAGAGAATCTGAGCGACCAAATTGATGTACCTGCGCTCAATGACGCCCGCGTCGCAGCGCAAAATGCGCTGATTGAGACCCGAACCAACAAAGATCGCGCCTGGCTCAATCTAAAGCAGGAAGAACAGGCAAAGGCCGAGGCCGCGCGCCGCGCTGCCAAAGAGCGCGCTGAAGCGGAATCCCGCGAGGCTTTAAGGAAAGCCGCTGCGAAAAAGAGCAGCAGCAAGCAGGCCAAAACAACGGCGGCGTCAAACCACAGCACAGGCGCAAAAAGCGCCAAAAAAGAGAGCGGTCGGAATGGCAGAAGCCTTGGGCGCTTCAAGCTCACAGCCTACTGCCCCTGCTACGAGTGCTCAAAAGGCTGGGGACGCATGACGAGCTCCGGCAAACTTGCCCAGGCCAATCATACGATTGCGACTGACCCCTCTGTGATTCCCGAGGGCACGCGCGTCGTGATCAACGGCACGGTCTATGTCGCCGAGGATGTGGGCAGCGGCGTCGTCGGCAAACACATCGACATCTTTATGGAGAACCACTCGAGCGCGCTGAACTTTGGCGTACAGTATGCAGAGGTATATCTCGCAGATTGAATTCTATATTCTGTCCAAACCAAAAATGCAAGGCGGAAATTTCCGTCTTGCATTTTTTCTTCTCCCTTTTCTATCAAAGAAGTTCCAGCTTGCAGTCGTGATCGCTCTCCGAATCCAGTATGACCGCGAGGAGGCGCAGCACAGTCTCATCGCCGAGCGCTTCTCGGCTCTTGGCAAAGTACTTCCAGCGGAGACGAATCCGCTGGCCATAGGCATGACGCCCAAAACCGCCGCGCAGAATGTCGTCGAGCGCCGAGACATTGTGGCCGGTCTTCTGCGTCCCATCGGTCAGAACGCGTTCAAGCTCCTCATAGAACGCCTCGAGTGTTCTAATTTTTCTGCCATCCAGCGTAAAGGTCGGCACATTCAGCGCCTCCACGAGGAGCGGCAGTGCCTTTTCAAATTTAACGCCATACCAGTGCGCTGCATCGCCCTCCGTCGCGCGGATGCTCGCGACCACAAAGCGCGCGGCAAGCTGTGCTGCTTCACAGGCACTCTTTCCCCGGAGCATAGCGCCGGTAAAGGCCGCTGCAAAGCAATCGCCGGTTCCGTGGCTGCTGTACGGCACACGGCGTGTGACATCGCACTGCAGTTCTCCACTTGCGCTGTCATAGATCGCATTGCTAATTTTGCCCGCTTCAAAACAGATGCCTTTCAGAATGACATGCTTGGCGCCGAGCGCGCCGAGTTTTTTGAGAAGTTCTTTGAGCTCTGCTTCGTCCTGCAAGCCCCCATGGTAAGCTGTCCCAGTCAGCAGGCAGGCCTCCGTGAGATTGGGCAGGATATAGTCGGCAGTCGCACAGAGCTTTGCCATTTTCCGCACAAAGTCCATGTCAAAACCTGTGTAAAGCGCGCCATTGTCCGCCATCGCGGGATCCACAATTTTAAGGCCGCCCTGTGGTAAAAACGTGTCCATCATCTGCTTCACCAGATCAATCTGCCTGCTGCTCCCGAGATAGCCCGTATAAATCGCATCAAAGGAAATAGCCTCTTTCCTCCACTTCTCGGCAATCCCCGGAATATCCTCAGTCAGATCTCGGAACGTAAAACCATGAAAATCCGCGCCGGTGTGATTGGAGAGCACTGCTGCGGGGAGAACACAAGTCTCCACGCCGCAGGCTGAGACGATGGGCAGAGCCACCGTGAGCGAGCATTGTCCCACGCAGGAAATATCCTGTATTGTCAATACTTTCTTATCCGCCGCCATTGTAACGCCTCCTTTTGTTAGACTTGTTGGAAGTATAGCACAAGGAAACTTCAGCAAACAACTTGCAAAGCATTCAACCCCGTAGTAAGATGGGTTTGTATGTTAGATGAGAGGAGTCTCGTATGATGATTTCAACCCGCGGTCGCTATGCGCTCCGCGTCATGATTGATCTCGCCGAGCACACCGGCAGTTCTTATATTCCCCTGAAAGACATTGCCGAGCGGCAGCAGATCTCCGAAAAATATCTGGAGTCCATTGTCAAGATTCTGGTTCGGAGCGGCCTGCTCGATGCGCTTCGCGGCAAGGGCGGCGGCTACCGCTTGAACCGCTCCCCAGCCGAATATACGGTCGGCAGTATTCTCCGCCTCACCGAAGGCAACCTCGCGCCCGTCTCCTGCCTTGAAGAAGAGGCCTCCTGCGAGCGCGCTGTCTACTGTCGCACCCTGCCCATGTGGCAGAAGCTTGACCGCCTCGTCAATAACTTCTTTGACGGCTATACACTTGCCGATCTCGCCGCACCCGATCTCGCGGGCAACGACTTTGTCATCTGAGCCGTAGCTCTGCCATCTAGGGGAATCGCATATTCACTCCATGCCGTTTTCCCCGTGACTGTTTTCCTGCAACTTTATTTATCAGAGAAGGGACTGTGCTCTCGC
>CALLVJ010000188.1 GCA_938010625.1 uncultured Stomatobaculum sp.
CAGGCGCCGTTGCTGAAGTATAGGTTGCCGTTTTCTTTGAGCTTGTCGACGGCGCCGCCTGCGCCGCCGGATCCGGGTCAAGTACGCCCTGATCAAAGAGGGCGAGGCAGAGCTCTCTGCCGCCGACCAGATTGTTCCGTATCATGTACTGGCAGAGCAGCTTTTCAAAGTCCGGATCAGTCTTCAAAGCTTCGAGAGAGGCATTGACCAGCGCCTCATAGACCTCTTCCGCTCCCGCATACTTTTTGATGCCCTTGATCGCGGTAGTATTGACCCAGCCGTCCTTAATGCCGTCCTGTAAGAATTCGCGCAGGGAAATTGAGTCCGCCTTCCAGCGCGCATAGTAATCTTTATTGCTGTCAATCTTGTCCTTCGCAATGACACCGCTGTCCGCAGAAGTAAGACTGGTATACATGAAGTAAAGAAAGGCGCGCTGGTCGTTCGGAAGCTCTGCCATATTGCGCGGCGAGGGATTCATGAGCTGCTCCCGCATTGCTGCGAGCGAGCTCTCGCTGTAAGAACTGAGGCGCCCCGCGATATAGCGTTCCATCTCGCTCGCATCATCTCCCTTCATGTGATCCAGCGAGAGCACGTTGTTGCCAATCAGCTGATAGTAGGCGTCCTTGATCGGAATGAGACGCGCTGTTGAGTCCGTCGTCTCCGTATTCGGATTGTCCTCATTCACGAGCTTTGCCGCGACGATACCTGCGAGATGCTGTTCCAGCTGGTGGTAGATGCCGACCTGCAGATCGCGGTCAATCGAGAGATAGACATCATTGCCCGCAACTGGTTCAGTCTCACTCTCGACTTCCATCACATGCCCCACGTTATCGACATACATGGTGCGGGAACCCTTCTTGCCGTGGAGATCCTGCTCCATATACTCCTCGATACCGGTGCGGCCAATGGTGTCATTCAGAGTGTAATCCGGATTCTTCTCCTGTAGTTCCCTGAGCTGTTCGTCTGGCATTTTCCCAATGTAGCCAATCAGCGAAGAAAACGGCACAGCATCATTATAGACGCGCTCGGTGGTCTGCTCGCAGTTGACGCCGAGCAGCTTTGCCTGGTTCTCGAGAATATCGACCCTCGTCTCATCCTTGACATGGGTCACCACAGTCGTGCTCTCATAACTCCTGTAGGCCGTGAGACCTATCGTATAGCGGATGTTCACGAGCTCCAGCTTCTCGAGATTGCTGAGTGTGGCCGGCTTACCTTCCTCATCCGTCAGGAGATTTAATTTATAGCTCTGAAAGCGCTTGTTCAGAAGCTCCTCTGCTGAAATCTCAGACGGATACTTGCCACTATCACCGGTCAGTTCACCCACGCGCTTTAAGCCGTAAAAATCGCGGAGGAAGCGCTTCCGCGCCTCTTCGTTGGGGCTGGTGTAGTAGAACTCGTTGTTGTCGTTCAGCCCGATTTCGAGACGCCCAGTCACAGTCTCCCCGTGCGCATTCAGAATCTGAATGAGCCGGTAGTACATTTGGTTGCGCTGCAGGGCTTTCCGATACTCGCCGCTGTCCTTGATTGTCACATTATAAGAAAGACGGTTATAGGCGAGCAGCTTGCCGTTGGCATCAAAGATATTGCCGCGTGTCGCGGGAATGGCAACTGTCTTCTCCGTCTTTTGCAGGTAGTTTTTCTGATAGGACTCTCCATTGATAATCTGCAAATGATAGAGCCTAAGGACCATGATGCAGAGCAGACCCATGTAGCCAAAGCCGAGCAGAACAAGACGCGAAGCCTTTACGCTCTGCTGCAAGCGCTCAAAACGATCACGCAAAAATTCCAGAAAATCTCTCAGCACTGATTTCTCCTCAGGTCTTTGTTTTCCTCTGATCCAGGAACTCCAGCTTCCGGTTGTACCAGAGGAAGAAGCGGTAGATGATTAGCGTAAACAATAGTGAAATGATGATCTCGGGAAAGATGATGGTTCGGAAATAAAACGGAAAATCAAGCTTGCCGCGAATCACAAAGCGGAAGACGTAAATATAAAGATTATACAGAAACTCGTTGACGGTACATAGCAGGAGCGGCAGTGTGATATAGCTCTCATAGTAATACCTGGAGAGCGCGCCGTTTAAGAAACCAATCCAGACGAAGAACAGTGTAAAAAAACCGAAGGCGCCGGAATGAAATAAATCCACCAATAGTCCCGCCGCAAGCCCATAGAGCATACCTGCCCGCTGCCCGTAGATAAAGGCGTAGGCAAAGGTAAAAATCAGAATCAGATTGGGTGTCGCCGAGAGAAATGGGATGAACGGAAAAATACAGCTTTGCAGCGCAAAGGCCGCAATCAGCACGAGGAGGTTGACCAGCGTTCGTTTCATGCTGCTCTCCTCACTGGTTGCCCGGCAAACTCTCTACGGTCTGCACGGGTTCCGTCGCAGCAGCAGTCTCCGGCGGTTGTGTTGCCTGTGTCTCTGTGCGCGTTCTCTCGGTCTCCTGCTGTCTTCTCTCTTTCGGAGCCTCGGTTGTTTCACGCTCCCGCCGCCTCGTTTCCCGCGCTTCGGTGGTATGCCGCGCGGTTTCACGCCGCACTGCTGTGGTCTCACGCTGTGCGGCTGTCGTGCTGCGCGCCGTGGTCTCCGTCTCTGCTGCTCTAGTCGTAACCGCTGCCGTGCTGCTCTCTTCCGGACTGCTTTCCGCAGCCGCGCTTTCTGCCGCACTGCTCTCTGCTGCGGCACTTTCTGTCGCCGCAGTGCTCTGTTCGCCGCCACTGCTCTCCGCACTTGCCGAAGTTTCCGGGGCTGTCAGGCTGTCTGCATCCGGAAGACTGGTGCGAGGCGTCTCAAAAGAGCCATCCTCCCGCATCTCCGACTTCAAGTCGAGCACAACCAGGACATCCTGAATGGTCTCAAAATCGACGACTGGCACCAGTGTGCCGCTCCGCGTCAGACGATCGGGATCTGTCTTCAGATCTCCGACATAACCAATCAGAATGCCCGGCAGGAACTTGGAACTCACTGTGCTCGTCACAATCGCATCGCCGTCCTTGATATCTGCCGTATCGGTGATGTCACTGATTTTCAGCTTGCCGGAGGCATAGAGCTGCAGACTACCTGAGACAATACAGGTGTCATTCGACTGAATTGCCATGGCGCTCACGCGGCTCACATCGTCAATAATGGAGCGCACTGTCGCATAATTATCGCCGACATCTGTCACAATGCCAATGAGGCCGCCTTCACCGACGACATTCATGTCTGGCTTGATGCCGTCGCGCGCGCCCTTGTCAATGCGGAACACATGAAACCAGTTGCCCGTATCCTTGGCAATGACACGGGCTCCCGTCATGCGGTACTGCCCGTAAGTCTGATTCAGCTCATAGAGTGCGCGCAGCCGCCGCAATTCATAGCTGTCGCTCTGCAGGCGCGTATTCTCCATCGTGAGCGAGGCAACTTGTTTGCGGAGCAACTCGTTGTCCGAGAGTGCCGTCCGCATCCGCTCCTGGTTCTTGAAATTCGTATAGAGCGCGCTGCCCACGCGGTTCACCCCGGTCTGCACCGGCATCAGCAGATAGCCGACCGCCGTTCGGAGCGGGCGCAGCCGTTCGTTTTTAATTGTCGTAAGTCCGATCATGCCGACGCAGGACACGCTCAGCACAATGAGAACCAGGCGGTTATTTGATATTTTCACAATAGACCCCACTCCTTAAAACTGTAGTAGGCATTATCTCCGATGACAATATGGTCTTCCAGCGGAATGCCGATGAGCCGCGCCGCTGCCTGGATTTCCGCCGTGACCTTCTGGTCATCTCTACTGGGATGCGGATCTCCGCTCGGGTGGTTGTGTACCAGAATCATGCGGACGGCTCGCGCGCGGAGCGCTGCAATCATGAGCTCCCGCACCGAGACCACCGAGGAATCGACTGAGCCGCGGCTCAGGAGCTGGTCGCTGATTAAGCGCAATTTTGTGTCGAGAAAAGCGGCATGAAGTTCCTCCTGCTCGAGATGCCGGAGCGCTTCCATGTAATAACGCGCGCAGACTGAAGGGTCGGAGAATGCAGCTGTCAGATTCTTTGCCGCCTCCCGGCGCCAGATGCGCTTCGAGAGTTCGCCGATGGCGACGAGCTGCAGGGCTTTGGCCTCGCCGACGCCGCGCACGCGCATATAGTCCTGCACGCTGTTGTGCAGAAGTCCCAGCAGCCCTTCGCGGCGCGGCTCTAAGTCAAGCACCAGTGCCGAGAGCGCCGTGACATCCTGTCCACTGCAACCGCTGCGAAGCAGCAATGCCAATAACTCCTGGTCATCCAGACTTGCAATGCCAAGACGCCTCGCCTTCTCGGCAGGTCTCTCCTCCGGCAGAATATCTCTCAACTTTCTCATTCGCTTTCCTCCCAAGCTCTCCAGGCACAGCGAGGAAACACGCGTCTATTATAGCACAGTTTAGACAAGTCCGGCGTCCGCGAGCCTCTGGAGCGACATCAGAGCGCCAATTTTTGCATGGGCATAGGTGAGACCGCCCTGGAAATACGCCGTGTACGGCGGGCGCATCGGACCGTCTGCCGAGAGCTCGATCGAAGCGCCTGAGACAAAGGTGCCAGCCGCCATGATGACCGGCTCCTCATAGCCAGGCATGTCCCAGGCCTCCGGCTTCACAAAGCTGTCAACCGGAGAGGCCGCCTGAATGCCGATGCAGAAAGCAGAGAGTGCCTCCGGAGATCCCAAATCAACGGACTGGATGATGTCATGTCTGCGTTCCTCGGCACGCGGATTGACCGGGAAATCCAGATTCTGGTAGAGCTGGGCGGCAAAAATAGCGCCCTTTTCAGCGGAGGCAGTCACAGTCGGCGCGAGGAAAAGTCCCTGAAAAAACTGTCTTGTGACACCGAGCGAGGCGCCGAGTTCTTTGCCGAGCCCCGGCGCTGTGAGACGGTAGGCTGCATTTTCAATATATTCTCGCTTGCCCGCAATATAACCGCCAATCGGCGCAAGTCCGCCGCCCGGATTCTTGATGAGCGAGCCGACAAGCAAATCGGCGCCGAACTCACTCGGCTCTCTGCACTCCACAAATTCGCCGTAACAGTTGTCAACCATGCAGATGACGTCCGGCTTCACCGATTTGACAAAGCGAATCAGCTCCGCAATCTCAGCGACTGCGAGCGTTTTTCTGGCCGCATAGCCCTTGGAACGCTGAATCTCGACCAGTCTGGTCTTCTCGTTGATACCGTCCCGAATCGCATCAAAATCAAAGCTGCCGTCCTCCCGTAAGTCTGTCTGGCGATAGCTCACGCCATACTCAGCGAGAGAACCGCGCTGCGGGTGTATGCCAATGACTTCATCGAGCGTGTCATAAGGCTTCCCGACCGGCGAAAAGATCTCATCGCCCGGGCGGAGGTTTCCAAAGAGCGCGACCGTCAGCGCATGTGTGCCGCTGACAAGCTGCGCTCTGACCAGGGCATCCTCCGTCCCGAAGACCGAGGCATAGACCGCCTCCAGCGCATCTCGTCCGATGTCGTTGTAGCCATAGCCTGTACTCGGCGAGAGGTGTGCCTCACCGATGCGGTGCGCGCGGAGCGCATTCAGCACCTTCATCTGGTTGTACTCTGCGATCGCATCAATTTCAGCAAAGCGCGCCTTACACTGCGTTTCTGCCGCGCGTCCCAGTTCCAATACACGCGCGGAAAGTCCCGCCGCGCGGTAAATATCGTCCAAACTCTCTTCTGTCTTTTCACTCATTCGTTTTCTTTCCTCCGCTCCTGCACGCGGTGAAGCATATCCCGAAGAATTTCCTCCTCAGAGGCATAGTCTTCCCGCATGAACCACTCGGCATCCCGCTCCCGCCGAAACCAGGTGAGCTGACGCTTTGCAAAATGTCTGGTGTCCAGCTTGATGCGCTCTTTACAACTCAAAAGATCTGTCTTGCCGTCCAGATAGTCGAATAACTCATGATAACCTATGCCCTGCATGGATGTCGCAGTCCGCGGCACACCGCGCGCTGCGAGCGAACGCACTTCCTCGACAAGCCCACCCTGAAACATGGTTTCTACCCGCGCGTCAATGCGCCGGTAAAGCTGTTCTCGCTCCATGTCAAGCACAAAGTAAAAGAGCGCATAGGGTGACTGCCGCGCTCTCGCCTCCGCATTGTGGCGGGAAATCCGCTCGCCGCTGCTGAGGAAATATTCTAGGGCGCGGAGCACTCTCTTCTCATTGTGCGGATGAATCTGTGCCGCCGCAGCTGGATCAACGCGCTGCAGCTCGGCATAGAGCGCCGCGCTTCCCTCTTCCTGTCGGCGGCGTTCCAGTAGCACATGTACGCTCTCATCCCGGCTCTCCTCGGAAAAAGGAACCTCATAGAGCACAGTCCGCAGATAAAAGCCGGTGCCACCGACCAGAATCGGGACCTTGCCGCGCGCCTGTATCTCCGCGATTGCCTGCTTTGCGAGCTTCTGGAACTGCATCGCGTCAAAGTTTTCCTCCGGCTCCAGAATATTGATCAGATGGTGCGGCACCCCCTGCATCTCCGCAGCTGTGATTTTTGCGGTTCCAATGTCCATGTGCCGATACACTTGCATGGAGTCGGCGGATATGATTTCTCCGCCGAGCGCCTTCGATAGCGCAATCGAGAGCGCAGTCTTTCCAACTGCCGTGGGGCCCGTGAGCGCAACCAGCGTCTGTTTTTCAAACAATGCGCTTAAACCTCCGTTCCAGCTCGGTCTTCGTGAGTTCTATGATGGTAGGTCTGCCGTGCGGGCAGTTATAGGGATTTTCGAGCGCAAAGAGCTCGTCGAGCAGAGCCTCTGCCTCCTGGTTCGAGATATGCTGATTTCCCTTGATTGCCGCCTTGCAGGACATGGATGCGGTCTTTTCGATGATGAGGAGCGGCACATCGTCGGCGCGCTGTCCCGCGAGAAGGCTCGCAAACATCGTTTTCAGGAGCTCTTCTTTTAAGACCGAGGGCAGAATGTTGGGCACGGCCCGGACCGCATAGCTGGAACCGCCGAAGTGCTCAATCGAAAAACCAATTTTTTCAAAGCTCTCATGCTGTTCCGAGAGAAGCGCTGCCTCTTCCGCGCTGAGCGTGATGAGAAGCGGCGGCTCCAGGCGCTGGGAACTCACTTTCTGACTGCGGTATTCCCGGAGCAGCCGCTCATAGTTCACTTTCTCATGCGCCGCATGCTGGTCAATGAGATACATGGAATTGCCACGCTCGGCAATCCAGTAGGTGTCAAAGACTGCGCCGACCAGACGGATGTGCTGCCGCTCCTCCGGTCGAAACAGCGCATACTGTCCGCTGCGCTCCACGGTCTCAAACGCAGGTCTTTCCTCAGCGATCACCCGGTTCTCTGCCATTTTGTCCGACACAGCCCTCTTCTTGTCTGTCGGCAGTGTTCTCTCCCGCGCGGATATTTCACCCGGAATTTTTTTCTTCCCTGTCACTGTCTCTCTGTCTGTTTCCGCCACGGCGCTCTGATTCGGCTGCCGCTTCCCATAAGCCGAGAGAAATGAAGAGAGCGAAAGCGCCTGTTCCTCTGCCTCCTGCTTCTGTTCTGCCTGCAGGCGCCTGGTCTCAAATGGCTCCGGTGGTTTTTGATATGCCTTTCGAGGCGCTGTCTGTTGCGCCGTGTTCTTTTCCTGTCTCTCCTCCCGAAGCGAGGAGAGACGGATTAATTCCGCGCGCTGCAAGGCGTCCTCGACCGCAGCGCGGAGAAAGAGATAGCAGGTCTGACCATCTGAAAAGCGCACTTCCCGCTTGGTCGGATGCACATTGACATCGACGCTCTCCGGCTTTGTCTCGAGAAACAGGACAGCAAAAGGAAAATTGTGCTGCATCATGCGGTCGCCGTAGCCGTCCTCAATCGCCTTCGAGAGCAGCGGGCTCTTGATATAGCGCCCGTTGATGCAGTAGTGCTCGAGCGCGCGGCTGCCCCGAGAAATCTCCGGCCGCCCGATAAAGCCGTGCACCGAGATTCCATTCTCCTCCCGCTCGACGGGCAAAAGTTTGCTCACAATGTCTCTTCCGTAGAGCTGGTAAATAATGTCCTTGACTTCCCGGTTGCCGCTCGTATGAAAACGACTCTGTCCATTTGCGAGAAAGCGGACAGAGACCTCCGGGTGCGAGAGCGCGAGCTCTTCCGCGAGCGCTGCGACATGGGCGGTCTCTGTGACCGCCGCCTTTAAGAAACTGCGCCGCACCGGTGTATTAAAGAAGAGATCGCGGGCGATGACGGTTGTCCCGGCTGGCGCGCCGATTTCCTCGATGGCTATCTCCCGCCCGCCCTCCGCCGTATAGCGTACACCGGTCAGCGCATCTCGCTGCTTCGTGATGAGCTCAATCCGCGCGACCGCCGAAATACTCGCGAGTGCCTCGCCGCGAAAGCCAAGGCTTTGCACATGGTGGATATCCTCTGCAGTCTGAATCTTCGACGTCGCATGGCGGAGAAAGGCCGTCGGAACCTCAGTAGTGGCAATGCCCGAACCATTGTCGGTCACTCGTATCATTGCAATGCCGCCGTCGCGAATCTCAATCGTGATGACGCTCGCGTCGGCGTCGATTGCATTTTCCACGAGCTCTTTCACGATCGAAGCCGGGCGCTCAATGACTTCACCCGCAGCAATTTTATTGATCGTCGACTCATCGAGAACTTGAATGCTCATAGCGCCTCCTGCAGCTGATAGAGAAAATCAATTGCAGCGCGCGGCGTGAGTTCCGAAAGATTTGTCTGCCGAAGCTGTTCCAGCACTTCGCGTTCAGCGCTCTCATGAGAACCTGCCACGGTTTCCTGCGCTGCCATTGCCTCTGTGCCGTGTGCTGCTATCTCCCGCGCGCGCGCGGCAATGTCCGCGCCAGAAAGCTCTGCTGCGATTTCCCGCGCGCGCGCCGTCACTGCCTCCGGCACACCGGCGAGCTTTGCAACCTGAATGCCGTAGCTCTGATCCGCGCCACCCTTTATAATTTTTCGGAGAAAAGCAATGGTGTCGCCCTGTTCCTTCACGGCAATACAGTAGTTGTGGACGCCCGGAATGCTGCCCTCGAGCTCGGTCAGCTCATGGTAATGCGTCGCAAACAGAGTCTTTGCGCCGGCAAGACGTCCCGCCGCGAGATATTCGACCACCGCCCAGGCAATTGAGAGCCCGTCAAAAGTCGAAGTGCCGCGGCCAATTTCATCGAGAATAATGAGGCTTCGCTTTGTCGCATTGCGGAGAATATTTGCGACCTCGGTCATCTCCACCATGAAGGTTGACTGACCGGACGCGAGGTCATCGGACGCGCCGACCCGCGTAAAGATGCGATCAGAAATGCAAATTTCTGCCTCTGCCGCCGGGACAAAGGAGCCCGTCTGCGCGAGCAGGGCAATCAGCGCTGTCTGCCGCATATAGGTGGACTTTCCCGCCATATTCGGACCTGTGATCACAGCAATGCGATTCTCGTCGCTGTCCAGCAAGGCATCGTTCTCGACAAAGCGATTGCTCTCCATCATGCGCTCCACGACCGGATGCCGTCCTCCCACAATATGCAGAGGCCCATCCACCGTGAGCTTTGGCCGCACATACTGGTATCTCTCTGCGACATCCGCGAGTGAGAGCAGTGCGTCCAGATAAGCGACAATCCCCGCGCTCGTCTGAATGCGCGTGACTTCCGCTAAAAGCTTCTGCCGGAGTTCCTGGAATAAATCAAATTCGAGACCCAGCAACTTTTCCTCTGCGCCGAGAATATTCTCCTCGAGCTTTCCGAGTTCTTCGGTCGTATAGCGCTCGGCATTTGCGAGCGTCTGCCGCCGCTGGAAGTAGTCCGGCACCTGCGCGAGCGCTGACTTTGTGACTTCAAAATAGTAGCCAAAGACCTTGTTGTATTTGATGCGGAGATTTCTGATGCCGGTCTTATTCCGCTCTCTCTCCTCAAGTTCTGCGAGCCACTGCTTGCCCTCGGTGCTCCCGCGGCGGTAACGGTCCACATCCTCGCTGTAGCCGTCCTTGATGATATGCCCCTCGCGGAGGGTAAGCGGCGGATCGTCTGCAATGGCGCTCTGTAAGAGCGAGGAGAGATCCCGCAAGTCATCGAGTGAATGCACAAGCTGCTGTAAGAGCGGCGCTGAAAAGGTCTTTAACAAGTTCTTAATCGGCGGCAGCGCCGCAATCGAAGTGCCGAAGGCAAGCATGTCCCGCGCGTTGGCACTGCCAAGCGTGATGCGTCCCATGAGCCGTTCCATGTCATAAATCGGCGCGAGATACTCTCTCAACTCTTCGCGGTCAATGTAGCGGGACAGAAATTCCTGAATCGCATCCTGCCTCGCCTCAATTTCCTGTATGTTGAGGAGCGGCTTCTCCAACAAATTCCGGAGAAAGCGCGCGCCCATTGCCGTCTTCGTGCGATCCAGCACCCAGAGCAGAGACCCATGTTTATTCTTATCGCGAAGAGTCTCTGTGAGTTCCAAATTTCGTCTGGAGGCGGCATCAATCAGAAGATAGGCGTTGCCCCGGTAAGCCTTTACCTCTGTGATCAGCTCGCACTGGCTCTTCTGCGTGTCGTAGAGATAACG
>CALLVJ010000189.1 GCA_938010625.1 uncultured Stomatobaculum sp.
TTTTGATCTCTGACATTTTGTCTTTTCTCCTCCCACTGATGATTCCAGATGTCGTTTTTTGACGCTGAAACTGTCCGCATCAAAGCGGAATACGGCAACGCCCGCCGCCTGTTCTTCTGTGATTGCAAATTCCCGCCCCGTCTGCGCGCTCATGAGAAGCTTCAAGCCCTGTATTTTCTCTCTGCTCTCTTCGACCAAAACCACTTTGCCGCGCGCCATAAGGCTCGCATAATTTGCGCCGTAGATACAGGCCACATCTCCCTCACCTGTCGTCTCGACATCCGTGTCAAGCTCTGCAAAGGCGTGAACATTTGCCTGTATCAGCTCATACTTTTTCCCGGCCTTTGCGCCGTGCATGTAGAAGCGAAGCACATCTCCCGCATACATATAGCCATAGTGCAGGGGAACAATGTAGGGATAGTCTCCGTCCATAAGCCCGAGACGCAGCACCTTCGCTGCCGCCAGAATGCGCGCAATCTCTGCTGTATCCGTCACCTCTCTGTCTTTTCGACGCATGCGCCATCCTCCTTGCCGTTTTTCCCAGTATACCATAAAAAGACCGCAGCCTCATCGGAAAGCTGCGGTCTTCAGGTATTTGTAATACTCTCGCTCAGGCAAAAAGTCCCTGGAACAAAATAAAGAGAATCAGAATCGGGAGAATAAACTGAAAATAGCACTTGAGAGAGCGCGGCAGTTTAATACCCTCGCCAGTATTTGCCTCCGCGAGATAGTTGTCAAACCCCCAGCCCCATCTGGTCGTACAGAAAAACACAAAGATCAGCGAGCCAAGCGGCAGAAGCAGGTTCGAGACAATGAAGTCCTCGCTGTCCAGGACATCCCGGCTGCCGATCAGATGCACATGGCTCCAGACATTGTAGCCGAGCACGCAGGGGAAGCTCGCAATCAGAATGAAGCTGCAGCAGACCAGCGCCGCCTTTTTCCGGCTCCAGTGAAACGCATCCATCAGATTTGCCATCAGGTTCTCAAAGACCGCAATCACGGTCGAAAAACTCGCAAAGGTCATGAAGAGAAAAAATAATGCTCCCCAGAGACGTCCCAAGCTCATGTGCAGGAACACACGCGGCAGCGTGATGAAAATGAGCGACGGCCCCGCATCCGGCTGCACGCCGTAGCTGAAACAAGCCGGAAAGATGATGAGGCCGCTTAAGAGCGCCACAAAGGTATCGAGAACGCAGATCCAGGCTGCCTCGCCGGCAAGTGTCTTCTCCCGGTCCATATAGGAGCCGAAAATCTCCATCGCGCCGACGCCAAGGCTCAGCGTGAAGAAAGCCTGGTTCATCGCCGCCGTGATGACTTTGCCAATCCCCTGCTCCACAGCTCTGCTGATGTTCGGGAGCAGATAGAATTTCGCGCCCTCCATTGCACCCGGGAGCACAAGGCTGTGCACCGCGAGCAGAAGGATGAGACCAAGGAGCCCTGCCATCATGACCTTTGTGATGCGCTCCAATCCCTTCTGCAGGCCGAATGAGCAGATCAGAAAGCCGAGAACCACAGTGAGCGCCATATAGAAGCCCATCTCAGCGGGACTCGCGAGCATCTTCGTGAAAACCTCATCTACCGCATTACCGCTCACCGCCGCAAAGTCACCGCTAAGAAACTTCACAAAGTACGAGAGCATCCAGCCGGAGACGGTCGTATAGTACATCATGAGAAGCGCACAGCCAATCAGACAGACCCAGCCATGGAGGTGCCAGAAACTTCCTCTCGGCTCTAGCTTCTTATACGCACCGACCGCACTTTTTTTGCCGGCGCGCCCCACCGAGAACTCCATCGTGAGCACCGGGATACCCATAATGACCAGAAAGAGCAGATAAAAGAGCACAAAGAGGCCGCCCCCGTTTGCCCCCGTCACATAGGGGAACTTCCAGACGTTTCCAATGCCGATGGCGCAGCCCGCGCTCACCAGAATGAATCCGAGCCGGGATCCAAAACTTTCTCGCTTCATGAATTCAATTCTCCTGTCCGCAAATTATCGCAAAAACAGGTTTAGTTTATCACATAAAAGCGGTAAAGTCACCCGTCCGCTGCTGTCCGATTCTCCCTCTTATTCTCTGCTCCCTCTCGATATCATTTCCGAGCCTCCGGCGCATACCATCGTCCCGTTTTCTTCAGATACGGCTAAGCGGACAAAAAGAGTTGGTGCCGGTTCATTGTGATTGCATCCTCTCATGTCGGAATTGAACTTCCCTTTTCTGTTTTTCTGCAAACACAAACTTGGGCGTAATTATCATTTTTTTGTCCTATAACTCCCGGACAGTTGTGGCGAGCGTCACCGGCAGCGTTCAAATAAATCCTTCCCCTTGGCATACCGCTTGCACGCGCGATTACGGTCAGCGTTTCCCGTTCTTGCGTTGTTGATTCTCCTCGATATAATTCCCGAGCACCCAGCGCATATAATCGCCGCGTTTCCTCTGGATGCAGGCCGTGGCCAGGGTCACCGGGCAGATGTAATACGGTCCCGTTCTCGTGTCATAGATCAGGGACGGGAGCTTATAGTAAGCGTTTTTCGGCTGATCCAGTATCATGTACCAGGTCCCGCCGAGCTGCCGCCGGTACACCTCTCCCACATAGATGCCGCAGAGATCCATCAGGCGGTAATCATTCCCATAGGGCTCCTTGTCCTCGACCAAATCCATGCTCTTTTCATACTTGCCGAGCAGCCATTTTTCCAGGGTGTCCAGACTTTCCGGCGTGTAATCCAGCTTAAGTCCCCGTTCCTCTGCAAAGGCACCGGTAAAATACTCCATCTTATCCGATAGAAAGAAAATCCAGTCATCAAAGTTCTCTTTTGTGTATGACATTCGCATTTCTCCCGTTTTATTTTCACAGACAGCAATGCAAACAAAGAGGCTTCTGGACAAACGCCGGAAGCCTCTTCACCGTCAGGTCATTGTGTTGTGTGAAACGCTTACTGCTTCTTCGAAGCGAGATAAGCGCTAATCTGCTTTGTGAGCGCCGGGACAATCTGGTTCAAATCGCCGACAATACCGATGTCCGCGACATCGAAAATCGGCGCATCCTCATCCTTGTTGATGGCGATGATGAGGTCAGAGTCCTCCATGCCTGCAAGATGCTGGATCGCACCCGAGATGCCGATCGCAAAGTAGAGCTGCGGGCGAACTGTCTTACCGGTCTGACCTACCTGGAGTGCCTGCGGCTTCCAGCCGGCATCGACCACGGCACGAGAACAGGAAACCTCGCCGCCGAGCACCTTTGCGAGCTCGTCAAGAATCTTGAAGTTCTCGGCGCTGCCGACACCGCGGCCGCCGGAGACCAGAATCTTCGCGTTCATGATGTCGACCGTGTCGCTGATCTTCTTCACGACTTCAAGGATCTCGACATAGCGCTTGTTCGGCGTAAAGCCCGGGTTGAACTCCACGAGCTCAAACTTTCTGCCCTCTTCCTTAGCTCTCTTCTGCATGACGCCCGGGCGCACTGTCGCCATCTGCGGGCGGTTGTTCGGGCAAGCAATCGTCGCGATCGTATTGCCGCCGAACGCCGGACGGGTCATGAGCAGCTGGTTGTGCTTCTGGGTGTCTTCCTTGCCAGCCGGAACCGTCAGCGGGAAGTCGCCGATCTCAAGCTTCGTGCAGTCTGCCGTGAGTCCGGTTGCCACGCGCGCCGAGGTGCTCGGCCCAAGATCGCGGCCAATCGGCGTTGCGCCGATCAGGAAAATCTCCGGCTTGAATTTGTTGATGACTTCTGCGAGCGCATGGGTATACGGCTCGGTTCTGTAGTCCTTTAGCTCCGGATCATCGACCAGAATCACGCGGTCTGCGCCGTAGGCGCCGAGCTTTGCAGCCTCGCCCTTCACGCCGGAACCCACCAGCACTGCTGTGACCTCCGTCTTCAGTGCCTCTGCGAGGTTCTTTGCCTCGCCAATCAACTCATACGCAATATTGCTGACTTTGCCATCGACCTGCTCGGCAAAGATATATACGCCCTTGTACTCTTCTAAGTTCATTGCCTTCACCTCTCTCCCGCTCTCTTAGACGATGTGTCTCTGAATCAGCTGATCCATCAAGTACTCTACGGACTCGTGTGCATCCAGGTTCACCTTGACGCCCTTGCCCTTCTTGACCTTGTCAGATGCTCTCGCAATCTTGGTCGGGGAGCCCGCAAGTCCCATATCCTTGTCTTCGAGGGTCGGAAGATCCTTTCTGCCCCAGGTCGTGACATCCTGATCAAATGCGTCGAAGAGGCGGCCAACTGACATATAGCGCGGCGGATTCAGCTCTGCGAGTGCCGTGCACAGGCAGGGGAGCTTCACCTTAAGAACATGGTATCTGTCCTCAAACTGGCGCTGCACAATCGCATAGTCGCCGTCAATCTTAAGATCCTGTGTATAGGAGACAACCGGAAGGCCCAGGTGCTCTGCA
>CALLVJ010000190.1 GCA_938010625.1 uncultured Stomatobaculum sp.
GTTTACAGGCGATACGGTTGCCGACATGAGCCTCTCGTCCCGCATGACGATGGCGAATATGGGAATTGAGGCGGGGGCAAAGTGCGCGCTTTTTGTGCCGGATGAGAAGACGGCAGCGTATCTCGGCATAGATCTCACGGAAGAAATGCGCTCTCTTGCGGGCGATGTCGACGCGTCCTATGTGCGCTGTCTCCAGTACCGGGCAGAGGACTTTGTGCCGGTCATGGCGCTGCCATCGAATGTGGATCATGTCGCGCCGATCAGCGAGCTCGAAGCGCTCCCGATTGATGAGGTGTTTCTCGGCTCTTGTACGAACGGGCGGCTCGAAGATCTGATGGCGGCAGCTGAGATCCTGCGGGGAAGGCACGTTGCGCCCTTTGTGAAACTGATTGTGGCCCCGGCTTCCCGAAGAATTTGGGAGGAGGCTGAGGAAAATGGCACGCTGGCCACGCTCTCGGCGGCAGGAGCGATGATCACACATCCATCCTGTGGGCTCTGCTGCGGCAGAACAGGCGGTATTCTATCGGATGGCGAGCGCGTTGTCGCGACGAATAACCGGAATTTTCTCGGCAGAATGGGAAGCTCGAAGGTGGAGATTTATCTCGCCTCGCCGAAGACCGCAGCGGCCTGTGCACTCGCGGGAAAACTCACGGAGGCGGAATGTTGAACCAGTTTGCGAGAACGCAGCTCTTGCTCGGCATTCCGGCGATGGAGCGACTGAAAAATGCCCGCGTCGCAATTTTTGGCCTCGGTGGCGTGGGAGGGTATGTCGCAGAGGCGCTCGCCCGGAGCGGTGTCGGCGCACTGGATTTGATTGACGACGACAAAGTGTGCCTCACAAACCTGAACCGTCAGATTCTCGCGCTGCACTCGACAATCGGCAGATACAAGGTCGAAGTCGCGGCGGCACGCGTGTTGGAAATCAATCCGGACTGCTGCGTGACGACGCACCGGGTGTTCTATCTGCCGGAGACTGCTGATCGGTTTGATTTCCGCGACTACGACTATGTCGTCGATGCGATTGACACGGTGACCGGCAAGATTCAACTGATTCTGCAGGCAAAGGAGACAGGCACAGAGATCATCAGCTGCATGGGCGCCGGCAACAAGCTGGATCCGACGAAGTTTGCCGTCGCGGACATCTATAAGACCACGGTGGATCCGCTGGCGCGCGTCATGCGCCGCGAGTTAAAAAAGCGCGGCGTCCGGAAATTAAAGGTCGTCTATTCGACCGAACTGCCGGTGCGGCCGCTTGATGCCTTGGGTATCAGCTGTCGGGATCACTGCGTGTGCCCGCCCGGCACCGAGCGAAAGTGCACTGAGCGCCGTGATATTCCGGGCAGCACGGCGTTTGTCCCGGCAGTCGCAGGACTGATACTCGCAGGCGAAGTGGTGCGGGAACTCGCCGGGGAGAAAGGCTGAAATAAAGATGAGTGGAGGATATGACGATGAAAGTCAGAAGAGTGATCACTTCTTTGGCGGCAGCGGCAGTGCTTGTCGCTGTGTTCCCACAGGCAGCAGAGGCGGCGACCATTTACCGCGGAAAGCGGACGGCGGCCTCTGATAAGATCTTTGTGCCGGATCGCTACCGCGTGAACGCGCGGAGCGAAAAGGCAGCGGCGAACCAGAATTTGTCGCAGTTTGCAGGAGAACAGAACAGCACAAACGGCGCGGGCAGTTTTTCCTATGAGGCGTTGACAGAGGCCTATCAGAAGAGAGCGCCGTTTCTCGTGAGCAGACAGGACGACAATGGGCGGTCACTGACCGCAGTGACAGACTGCGGCAGCTACTACGAGCTGGATTTTGTCTCGCTCTATGCGGCGGTCAAATATGACGCTGAGGCAGTTGAGGCGCTCGCTGTCGGCGACAGTTTTGTGATTGATGACCGGAGCTATGTGCTCACGGCGGTGCAGGAAGACAGCAGGCATGTCTTTTCGCGAAAGGGCTTTGCGAGCGAAGAAGAGGTGCTGCTCCGGAAAGTCGCGCCGAAAGGCAGGAAAGCTTATTACATCGCCGATAATAGTGCAGTGCTCTACTATACCGGCAAGGTGCGCATCAATAAAAATGCGACGATTCATGCAGGGGATAAAACGCTCACGGCAGAGCAGTATCTGACGGCGGCGGGAAATGGGCAGCGCGCGGGCTTCCGGGGCGGCTATAACGAGAGAGAGCAGTGGATTTCCCTGGCTGGCAGCTTCACGCTGGATGCTGCCGGCAACATTGCGGACTTTACGGAGCGCTGAAAAATGTTCCTCTATGAGACGGCGGCGGATCAGAGCCTTTCAGTGGTAGGCGTCCGCGATCCGTCGACTGTGTTGCTGGTGTCGGACAGGCGGGGAGAAAAGCCTGTCCGGCGTATTTTGCGGCAGGCCTTCTTGGAACTATCCGGTGTCCGCGCGCTTTCAATTGCGCCGGGCATTGAAGAAATTGGCGATTTTGCCTGTTATGGCATGCCGGATTTGATCAAAGTTTCTCTTTGTGAGACGCTGAGAGAAGTCGGTGATGCGGTATTTCGCGGCTGTGATGCCCTGCAGAGCGTGCACTATGCTGCGCCGCAGGGTTATTTTTATGCGTTGCGCGCGCTGCTCTCCGAGGCGGAACCGGCATTCCGCTGTGAGCTCAAGCTTGCAGATGGCAGGGCAGAGCTCTACTTTCCCTCGTTTTATAATGAATTTGATGAGGACACAATGGCGCGCGCCATCCATCCGCGGATCGAGGGCTGCGGCTATGCCTTTCGGGAGTGTGTGACGCGGCGAAGCATTGATTTTTTTCAGTATGACCGTCAGTTTGCGCGCGCGGCAGCGTCGGAGACAGAACCCGCCTGCCGCATTGCGCTTGGGCGTCTCTCAAAGCCTTATCGCCTCACAGCGGCGCGGCGTGCAGAGTATCACGATTATCTCGCGGCAGAGAGTGAGACGGCGGTAGAGCTCGCATTTCGGGATTGGAAGCAAAGTGGAAATCGGGAACGGCTTCTCACGGTCATTGCCTGGCTGCGGCGCGAGGAATTGCTCTCAGAGACAGCGCGGCACACAGCTCTCTTGCTGGCGGGCGAAGCAAAGCTCATTTAACTCAGCGCAGAGCTCCTGCAGGGCAAGAAACAGAGCAGTGGATTTTCGCTCTGAGAGAGGAAGAGAAATGGGCGGCAATCGCGAGGAACTGCAGCAGGCAGGTGAAAAAATCTGGAATTATATGGTGACAGAAATGAGCCTTGCGTTCCCGTTTCTCCGCAGTGCTTTCTTTCTTCTCCGTCCGCAGCTGGATCTCCGGGTTCGAGATATCGGAACGGACGGAAGCGCGGTCGCTTATCAGTCGCGCTATCTGATGCAGTGCTTTGTCGACAATCCGAGGGCACTGCGGCGCGCCTGTTTTCATCTGTTTTTGCACTGTATCTTCCGCCATGTTTACCATGTGCCGATAGCGGAAAGGGACAGGGAGAACTGGAACATCGCGGCAGATGTCGCCGTCGAATACCTCGCGGACTCGATTGACGAGGATTTGCTGCGGGAAGTCGAGAGCGAGACACGCGCGGTATGGTATGCGCGCTTTCTCGCAGAGAGCCGGATCATGACGGCGGAGCGCATTTACCGCAGTTTGCAGACCATGGAACTTGCCCCTGCAGAGCGGGAAGAGCTCTGCGAGACTTTTGGCCGCTGCGACCACAGTCTCTGGAAGAGAACAGGGAGTAAGCCGCCAAAGACCGAGGAGCGCTCTCTGCCAATTGAGGAACAGCGCTGGGCGGACGCCGCAGAGCGGATCGAGAAGCGGCTGATCACCATCGGAAAAGAAGCGGGGCAGGGCAGAGAAAACTTTCTCAGCGCGCTGCGGATTCAGGGCGAGGCGCGGCTCTCGTACCGGGAGTTCTTGCGGCGCTTTGCCGTCGAGCGGGAAGTCATGGAACTTGATCCGGATGCCTTTGACTATGGCTTCTATTGCTATGGCATGGAGCGCTACGGCAACATGCCCTTAATTGAGGAAAATGAGTACCGCGAGGAGCGGCGCATTGCAGCGCTGGTCATTGCGATTGATACTTCGGCGTCCACCCGCTATGGCGAGGTGCAGCAGTTCTTCGCCGAGACCATCGGCATCTTCCGCGAAGAACAGGCATTTTTCCGCGATGCGGAAATCCATGTGATTCAGTGCGAC
>CALLVJ010000191.1 GCA_938010625.1 uncultured Stomatobaculum sp.
CCACGATTTCGACCTCACGACCTCCGCGCGCCCGACTACGATGACTGGAACTTAAACGGCGATATTCTCTTCTGGTTTGAGCCGCTGCAGTGCGCGCTTGAACTCTCAAGCATGGGCATACGCGTCTCACCGGAGAGCCTCGACGCCCAGTTGAAACTCGCCCACTGCGAAAGCCGCCGCGCGCTGCCCTACCACAAGGCACTTTTACACGGCGAGCTGCCCTATACGATTGGCGGCGGCATTGGCCAGAGCCGTCTCTGCATGCTTCTGCTCGGCAGAGCACATATCGGCGAAGTCCAGGCGAGTATCTGGCCCGCGGAGATGATAGAGACCTGCGCGGCCCACAACATCACCCTGCTGTAAGAAACACAAGCCTTCGAACAGTAAAAATCCGCAGACAATGAAGCTGTCTGCGGATTTTTACTGTTCCGATTTTTTGCTTCTCCGGTGTTTCGCTGCCTCAAAGCGTGAGCAACTGCTCGGCCCGAAGCTCGTACTCCCTGAGGTTCTTGCTCTTTTTGAGCTCACGAACAGCTCTTTCCTCGTCCGGGAACGCCTTCCCGAGATAGTCCCAAACTTCCTTCATACGGCAGAGCGTCGCATTTTCATAGAGGAAACTCTTACCGTAGCCATTGAGCAATGCCGCATGAAAGGCACGGCGCTTTTCCCTCTCTTCCGCCTCTGTGAGCGGCGCCAGGCCGCGCTGTCGCCTGAGATACCGCGCTGCGAGCATCGGATCCCGAAGGAGCCCCCGCCCAAGCATAATGTGAGAGACCGAAGGAAAGCGTTCCGAAATGCGGTCTATATCCGCTTCGTCAATGAGATCGCCGTTATAGCCGAGCGCCATCTTTGCCCGCTTAGCTGCGAGCACGAACGCATTGAGATGCACCGTCCCCCGATAAAACTCCTTCTGCACGCGCGGGTGGACAATGAGCTCGGAGAGCGGAAAATCGTTATAGATTTCGAGAATCGCCGGAAACTCTGCCGGATCTTTGACGCCGATCCGAGTCTTGACCCCAAGTTTCATGTCGGACGGGAGCTTCTCAAAGACGAGCTCAAAAAACTGTCGGAGCGCCGCGAGCTCCGAGAGAAAGCCGGAGCCCTTTTTCTTCGCCGCGACCGTCCCCGACGGACAGCCGAGGTTCAGATTGAGTTCTGTATAGCCGTAGTCCCGCAGAATCCCCGCCGCAAAGAGAAAATCCTCCGCGTTGTTCGTGAGCAGCTGCGGAATCAGAAAAAGTCCCGCATTGTTTTCCGGCAGGATGTCCCGCAGATCCCGTTTCGTGATGCCGGTACCCGCATGCCCTATTGAGATAAAAGGTGAATAAAAACGCGCGATTCCCCCGCAGCACCGTGCCAGTGCATTTCGATAGACATAGCCTGTGATCCCCTCCATCGGCGCCAGTGAAAAAGTGATCGCTCTCATTCAGATCCTCCCTCTTATGATATGTCCCACATTGTAGCGAAGTTCCCAAAAAGGCGCAAGACAATAGACAGGATCAAAATCTGTGCTACACTGCCCTTAGAAAGTGAGGAAATTGCCATGCTAGAACAAGTGAATCTGAAACAGCACCTCGGAAAAGACGATTATGCAGCTGTCATGCCCGCGCTGAAAACCAGGCTCTCCGCCCTGGATGCGCCCCTCCGCGCCGCTTCTCTCCCGGTCATTCTGATTTTTGAAGGCTGGTCTGCTGCCGGCAAGGGCCAGATGATCGGGCAGCTCCTCAAAAATCTGGATCCGCGCTGGTTCACAGTTGTGAATACCCAGCCCCCCACGGAGCTGGAACAGCGCTATCCCTGGTTAAAACGCCACTGGGGCACCATTCCGGAAAATGGCAAGTTCTCCATCATGGATCGCTCCTGGTACCAGGACGTCTCCATCCGCGCACTTGCGGATAAGCTCCCGGAGCGCTGCATCAAAAAACGCCTCGAAGATATCCGCCGCTTTGAGCGCACACTCACAGACAACGGCTATCTGATTCTCAAATTCTTCCTCCACATTTCAAAGCGGGAGATGAAGACGCGCCTCAAAGCGCTCGCCGCAAACCCGGAAACCGCCTTTCGCGCTGTAAAATCCGACTGGAAACAAGTAAAACGCTATGACGAGTACTATGCTGCCTTTGACCGCATGATCACAGAGACAAATACAAGCGAATCCCCCTGGACAATCGTCTCCAGTACAGATCGCCGCGCAGCGACTGTCCAGGTGTTCCGCGCCGTGATCCATGCAATTTCAGATCGGCTTGCACACCCCGCTACCGCCATGTCAGTGTCCCTGCCAAATGCACTGACCAGCGACGCAGCGCTCCGCCTCGCAGACACAGAGCTCAACCAGCAACTTACACGCGAAGAGTACCAAAAATGCCTGAAAAAAGAACAACAGCGTCTCGCGAAGAATCAGAACCTGCTCTATACCAGGCGAATTCCCCTGATGATCGGTCTTGAGGGCTGGGACGCCGCCGGAAAAGGGGGCTGCATCAAGCGCCTCTCCGCCCCGCGACGCCCGCGGCTATGCTGTGCTGCCGATTGCGAGTCCCACACCCGAAGAAAAGCGCCGCCACTTCCTCTGGCGCTTCTATGAGCGGCTCCCGAAGAGCGGCCACATTGCAATCTTCGATCGCACCTGGTATGGCCGCGTCCTCGTGGAGCGGATTGAGGGCTTCTGCAGCGAGGCGGACTGGAAACGCGCCTATGGGGAAATCAACGAATTTGAAGCCTATCTCCAAGACAGCGGCACGCTCCTCGTCAAATTCTGGATTCAGATCAGTAAGGACGAACAGTTGAAACGCTTCCGCGCCAGAGAGCGAACGCCCGAAAAGCAGTGGAAACTCACCGACGAAGATTGGAGAAACCGCGAGAAATGGCCGCTCTATGAGACCGCCGTCAATGACATGCTGCGCTACACCTCGCCGAAAACCGCGCCCTGGCATGTGCTTTCCGGCAACAACAAGTACTTCGCGCGGATTCAGGCGCTCCGCATTGTGAACGAGACCATTGAGGCAAGGCTTAAGGAAAAGGGGTGAGCTTCGCTTTCCGGCAACAAAATAGGTTGTATATATCCTATTTTCTATGCTATCCTTTCTACAATGCGACAATTTACATTCTTCAGGAAAGGAGCCGTCTTATGAATATCAATACCGACAACCTTGTATCCATCACAGAGGCCAATCAGAACTTTTCTCGCATTGCACGTCTTGTAGATGAAAAAGGTGCTGTTGTCATTCTAAAAAACAATGCCCCTCGCTACCTGCTCGTTGAATTCCATCAGGCAGAACAGGCACAAACCGCTTCCGATGAAGATGTCCTCGCTGTTTCGAGACGCCTCATCTCACAAAATCGCTCTGCTTATCAAGAGCTGGCAAAATGATTTTATTAAGCAAAAAGCAGCTTATCTTACTTCACGAACAACTGCTTGCGGAAACAGGGGGCGCATCCGGCATTCGAGATAAAAGCCTCCTAGAATCCGCTCTCTATGCGCCTTTCCAGACATTCAACCAACAGGATGTTTATCCCTCTATTCAGCAAAAAGCAGCACGCCTCGGCATTGGCCTCACAAAAAATCATGCCTTTATCGATGGAAATAAGCGTATTGGCGCACATGCCATGCTCGTATTTCTTGCTTTGAATCAAATTAATCTCTCTTAATACACAAAAGGAACTTTCGGATACGTTTCTCTCCGTTGCAGCCGGACAATTTTCCTTCGAAGATTTATTGGAATGGATTCTCGCGCATCAGACCTGACACCATCCTTCATCGGCGGCAGTTTACTTAGCGCAGGTTGGCAAGCGACCTCATCACGAGATCAATGTCCTGGTTCTCGAGTTCCTGAATTACATGCAGATAGGTCTTCTGCGTCGTGGTCATACTCGCGTGACCGAGACGGCGCGCCACACTCGCAATCGAGACGCCCGCATAGAGCAAAATGGAGGCGTGCGTATGGCGGAGGCCGTGTACAGAAATCACAGGAATATTCAGTGCCCTGCAATAGCGCTCCAAGCGGTCATTGACGGTTGAATTGTAGACCTTCTCTCCCGGCACAAAGATCGGCTGGTCCGTCGGCAAGTCTTTCACAAGTGTCGCGAACTGCATAATGAGCTGCCAGTCAAGCTGTACCTTCCGCACGGAAGATCGGTTCTTGGTCGGCGCGAAGCCGCCACCGTCCTTATAATTCCAGGTCTTTGTGACCGATAGCGTCTGGTGTGCAAAATCAAAGTCCGCCGGGGTCAGCGCGAGCGCCTCCGAAAACCGAAGGCCTGTCTTTGCCACCAACAAGATGAACCAGTCCCAATCTGCCCGCTCTCCAAGTTTCAAACTTCGGAGCAAGGCGTGCAGTTCGAACTGGTTCAGATACTTCCGCTTCTTTTCGGCGGGCATTTTCCCCTTGATAATCACTTTCCGGGTCGGGTCACGGGGAATAAGTCCGTAGTGGTACAGTGAATTTGTAACACCTCTGCCTGATAGATTATAATGTCAGCAGAGGAGAAAAATACATGACTCGAATATCAGACGAAACCAGACGAAAAGTTGTTCGTGCGCACATTCAAGATGGACGCACGATTGCCAGCCTTGTGGCTGAGTACGGCATATCCAGAGCCACTGTTTCCAACTGGGTACGCTCGTATCGCGAAGAATGCCAAAACAATGATGAGGAGAAGTCTCAGTTGGAGATGATGGAAGAACTTCGTCGTCTCCGGCTTGAAAAAGCCGAATTAGAAAAGGAGAACAGCTTCTTAAAAAAAGCAGCGGCATTCTTCGCGAAGAAAATCGATTAGTGGCATATCGTTTTCTTGATGAGTATAAGCAGGAGTTCGGCTTGAGATGGCTTTTGAAGAAGCTGCATATTCATCCAAACGCCTATTACAACTACCTCAGAAATGCGAAAGCGGGGCATCGCGCTCAGAAATCTCATTGTTGTCAACGGATTCAAGCACTTTATTATGATTCTCATGGTGTCATGGGACACCGTCAAATGAGGGCATTTCTGCAAAGAGAAGGGATCTCATTGAGCAAAACAACAGTCCACAAGTACATGAATCGTGAACTGCAACTGCACTCAATTTGTCGCCGAAAGAGACCCGCATACCATCGGGGATTAGCTCATAAGATTTTCTCGAATCTATTAAAGCGGAATTTTTCTCCTGAGCAGCCGAATCGTGTGTGGTGTACCGACTTTACATATATGACACTGACAAATGGAACCATGCGCTATAATTATTCCATTATTGATTTATACGACAGAAGTGTTGTTGCCAGTGAAAACAGCTCTTTTATCACGAGTTCCCTGGCTCTGCGTACGCTTGAAAAAGCGTTATCGAGTGTAAAGGCTATCCCACAAAATCTGATTTTGCACTCAGATCAAGGAAGTCAGTTTACTTCCGCAGAGTTTGTACAACATTGCCGGAAGCTCGGGATTTCTCAAAGCATGAGCCGTGCGGGCTGTCCGTATGACAGTGCACCGACGGAACGATATTACAATACGTTAAAGACAGAGTTAATTTATCTGTATCGATTTGAAACTGCAGCAGAACTGGATTATGCCGTTTCAGAGTTTGCTTACGATTGGTACAATCAGGTACGCCCACACACGTATAACGGATATCTGACTCCGTTTGAAAAGAGAGCAGAGTATACCATTAAGCAGTGGGGGTACAAAAAGAGCTGACCACTACAAAGATTAATCCCTTCAGGTTGAAAACAAGATTACCTATTAATGCAAAGGGGATATAAGTAAAAGGATTATCGGTCACGGGAAAGCTCTTGTAATCAGTATTTGGGAGAGTAGAAATCATATGAAACAAATCGCTTTGTTGATAGGGAATGAACATTACGAAATTCAAAGCATGAACCTCAATAGTCCAATAAAAGATGTTAACTCATTGGGAAAGGCCCTCGAAGAACTAGGTTTTATGGTTCGGATGAAGAATGATTTGACAGCCAATGAAATGGGAATGTATTTGCCTAAGTTTGCAAAGGAACTGACAGATTATGAAGTAGGCCTCTTTTTCTTTGCGGGACATGGATTTCAAGTAGATGGCAAGAATTATATTGCTTGTAAGGATACAGGGAATATAGATGAAGAAACAGCAAAAAACACAGGATTTCTTTTGGATAACATTATCGATATCTTTGAAAAATGCAAATTGAAAGTTGTAATATTTATTATTGATGCATGCAGGGGCTATATTTCTGGAGGAATAAGAGGATGTTCCGAAGGACTTGCTCCTATTTCTGCACCTAAGGGAACGATAATTGCATTTTCAACTTCACCGGGACAAACGGCACGGGAGGATAGTAATCACGGGTTTTATACAGGCGCATTGCTTAATCATATTAAGACTCCTAAAATTTCAATAGAAGAAATGTTTAAACGAGTAAGAAATGAAGTATATCAAAGAACTAAGGGGCAACAAGTCACGTGGGAGCACACTTCTTTGTTGGGTGACTATTATTTTAAGAGTTCCTTTATTTCGCCAAGCGACATCCCGTATAGTGCTATTGCAATGGCTGATTATAACTATACTCCAGCAAAGCCAGGACTGTGTCGAGATCTGATTAATGAATTAAAAACATCTGATTGGCATACTCAGAATTTGGCTGTAAGTGTACTTGAGAGGAATTACAACGCTCTAACTCGTGAAGAAAGAGATGATGTTTTCGTGTTAGGAAGGAACTTGTATCAGACATTGTGTGGAGGGGCTTGTGGAGTGTCTTATGCTGCACAGAATTGGGCAAATCAAATCGAGACTAATCTTCAAAAGATTCCTGATCGACCAGCAAAAGATCTTCTTGCGGGGATGGTATTCGAGATTTATTTTAACAACAAAGGTAAGCTACGTGACACTTTTAAAATTGCGCCTTTATACTATGAACGTATACTCCTTGAACTTCAGAACGATAGATATAAAGAAGAAAAGCTATTGATTAACGATAAACTTAGTGCATATACTCAGAGAGTAATGTTTATACCAGGAAATGATCCAATTGAAATAGATATAAAACTGCATGAGAATGAAGGAATATTCTGTTTGGAAAAAATGACAAGTGATGGTATCGACATTATGTATGATTCCGATAAAATTAATTTGTTTGACTTTAAGAGTGAAGAACACGTACTTATCTCGGAGTCTCGGAAACCGAGGACCACTATAGAGGATCTTTACACCTCCATAAGACTGAAAATGGCAGCAACAAAGCGTGGGGTTACGTTTAGTCTTGAGACTAACCTTCCGGAAGATGCTAAGGTTTTTGTACCTCAAGATTTTGTCTTGCTACGATATGGAGACAATAGAGCAGATTAGATTTGGACTAGGTAAGTCCTAATTTGTGTGCAAAATGCTTTGAGTATTGATTTTTAGTGGCTTCGATGAAAGAGTTGCCCACTATAAAATGAGGTGCAAAATATGAAAATTTCTTTCGGCGTCGATACTGCAGATAAAATTGAAATTAATTTGCTGATGCGAGAAGAAATGCTCTTGCTCTACTCAGGTTATTCTGAATGGGTTGAGAAATGTATAAAAGAAAAACGGACGGTTATAGTTGCAAAAAGCGACAATCATAGCATTGGCATCATTGTACTTAAGCATAATAACGAACTGTTAAAATTATGCCAAATATTTGTCATGGAGGAGTATAGGGGAAAAGGCATAGGCAGAAGATTACTGCTATTATGTGAGAAAGAAGCAAAGCGTAATAGTGAGCATAGAATGTACGCAACTGTAAATAAGAAGAACAAGACAATGGCATCTTTTCTTGAACAGAATGGTTTTTGTCCTGTTAATGTTTCTTCCTCTGACGAAATTGTATATGAGAGGCTGCTTTTCCCTGCTCAAAAGAAACAATATGTTTTAATGTCTCTTAAACCAGAATATTGGAAATTAATTATGAGTGGAGGTAAGTCTTCAGAGTTAAGGAAAGTTGCATGGAAGAATTCCAATTCTAATGTCGTCATATATCTAAGCCGTCCAATCTCAGGCATAGTAGGATTGGTGTCGGTTAACAGTATAGTAAAGAGGCCGATTACCGTCATACGTGAATGTTTGCTGAAAGACATCTCTATTTCAGAATTAGAATTGAACAATTATCTTGGAGCTAGGGAAGATGCGGCGATAATAAATATTAAAAGAGCCACAGAATTTAAGAGCTATATCACGCTGGATATTTTGTCCATGCGTCATCCTCCTCAGAATTATAGTTATCTGACAGTAGGAC
>CALLVJ010000192.1 GCA_938010625.1 uncultured Stomatobaculum sp.
TTCTTCTGAGAAGTTTAACAGTTTAAATATTTTATATTTCAATGGAAAATTTGAAAATTGATAACTCAGTTCATTAGGAAAATTATCTTTCTTATCAGCAAGTCCGACTGTTTCCAGCACTTTTTCCGCAATTTCCTCATAGGGAAGATCAAGCGTCTCTTCCGCCTCATAGCAAAGCGCAAGACTCATCGCTTTTCCCTCCGCTCGTGGACATTTCGCCTTTCTCTCTGGCAGGCCGCGCGGTGCTTCTTCTCGGCACTCTCCTTTTCCTCGTACTTCTCATAAGCGTCGACAATCTGCTGCACAAGCGGATGCCTGACGACATCGCGGCTCGTCAGGCGGCAAAAGCCGATTTCCTCGATGTTTGCAAGCACGCGGGACGCCGTATCGAGGCCAGAGATGGCATCCGCCGGCAAATCCTTCTGGGTGAGATCGCCGGTGATAATCGCCTTCGAGCCAAAGCCAATGCGGGTCAAAAACATTTTCATCTGCGCGGGCGTGGTATTCTGGGCCTCGTCGAGGATGATGTAGGCATTGTCGAGTGTGCGACCGCGCATGTAGGCGAGCGGCGCGACCTCAATGAGCCCTTTCTCTGCATTGTGGAGATAGCTCTCCGCGCCCATAATCTGATAGAGCGCATCGTAGAGCGGGCGGAGATAGGGATCAATCTTGCTCTGCAAATCACCCGGCAGAAAACCGAGCTTCTCGCCCGCCTCCATCGCGGGACGCGTCAGGATGATGCGCTCACAATCGCCGTCACGAAACGCACGGATCGCCATGGCCATCGCGAGATAGGTCTTGCCTGTACCCGCAGGGCCTATGCCGAAGGTAATCATGCGCCGCGCGATGCTGTCCACATACTCCTTCTGTCCAAGGGTCTTCGGCTTCACCGGACGACCGGAAGCCGTGCGGCATATCATCTCGCGGTCAATCTCGAGAATCTTTTCCTCTCCCTCGGCAAAGGACAAGGAGAGCGCATAGTTCACTGTCTGCTCTGAAATGGTCTCACCGCGCCGCGCGAGCGCAACCAAATTGTGAAACACAGAGATGGCTTTCTGAACCTTATTCTCTTCGCCCATCACTTTGACACTGCCGTCGCGCTCAATCATTGTGACTTGCAAGGTGCGCTCAATTTTGTGGAGGTTCACATCCATGAACCCGCAGACATTCTTCTCTAATTCCGCGGGAATATCAATCGTCTGCTCTGTGCTTCCCATTTTATCTCCCTCATAAGTGCAAGACGCCCGGTCTCGTTGAGACCGGGCGTCAAATATGCATTAGTTGAATTTACGCTTTCTTGCAGCCTCGGACTTCTTCTTGCGTCTGACGCTGGGCTTCTCGTAATGCTCTCTCTTGCGAATTTCCTGCTGAATGCCTGCCTTCGCACAGTTTCTCTTGAAACGTCTCAGTGCGCTGTCCAGGCTTTCATTTTCTTTCACAATCACGTTTGACATGAAACGGCCTAACCTCCCTCCCGGTTGTGAAATTGAAATCTCGTTTAGTATAGCACAATTTTGAAAAGCGTCAAGGGGTATTTCAGGCTTCCGCCATACCTCGCTGTCCCCCCTGCAGCAAAGCCCCGGGTTTGCCAAATCATGCGGCAAAACCGGGGCTTTCATTCTCCATTCATCTCAGTCCTGACAAATGCTTATCACTTGTTCTGCTTGACAAGGTAGTTCGGGTTGCCTGCATCCTTGCCAACATTGAACTGATCCCAGAGGAAGTCGATGCTGATTTCGACTGCCTTCTTCTGGCTCGCCTTGTCGTCATTCTTCGCGAGAACGGTCGTGGAACCAGTCGTATAGACACCCTCAGCATCCGGATCCATCGCGACTGCAAGGAACAGATCCATTCTGTTGTCCGTTGCCGGGCTGCAGAGAATCGTCGCATTCGTGATGACCTTGCGGATCTCTTCATCAGAGAGCTTCTTCAGTGCAGAGAGTCTCATGAATTCCACACCGCCCACTGTGAAATAATCACCTTCGCTTGCGAGCGAATTCACAAGCTTGAAGACCGGCTTGCCTTCCTCGACCTTCGGATGATACTGCTCGCCGTCCATGTAAATGGCAATGCCGAGCATATCTGCCGCTTTGCCGCTGTCCTCAAGACCCTTAACGTTAAACTTGAGGCTGCTGAGCTTCGTCGCAATGCTGCCCACATTGAGAACATCCGTGCGGAATGCCTGCGCGTAGCCCGGATACATCTCGTTGATCTTGATGTTGATCTGGTGGCTGCCCTTTGTATTGACAGTCGTATAGTCTCCGACATTCTTCGGAAGTGCTTCCGGCTTCTCAAGCTCTGCATTGAACTCGACGTTGTGATAGCCCTTCTGGCGCTCCTTGTAAACGTCGATGCTGCCGTCGCGCGCAATCTTGTTGTAGTCCGAAGTCGCTCTGCTGAAGAAGCTGTCGTCTACATAAGCCTTATCGCCGATGCCATCGACAATACTCCAACCGTTTGGCATCTTCTCATTGCCGTACTGCGCATACAGACCGAGGTCTGCAAACATCATGCCAAAGTCGCCCGTCGTCGCCTTGGTCGTGACATTCAGCGTATCCGTCCAGTACGCATAGCCAGTTCCCGCGAGAACCATGGACAATGCAAGGAGACCGCCGATGATTGATTTCTTACCTGCTCTTCTCATACCAACTACCATCCTTTCTTTTCGTTGCCTGCAGCCCTTCCGGCTCCTGATTACAAGCATAGTTTAGAAAAAACAGGGCAGCGCGGCATCCGGCGAAGGTCCCGGCTTTTTCGGATCTTTGGTAGGACTTTCTCTACGCCGAAAGTGGTATGGGATTTGGCAGCTGGCAGAAAAAGCACTGGCTGCCGTCCTGCACCATAAACAGGCCGTCCTGTGGCAATCCCTTCTCATCCGGGCGGCACATGACAGGTTGACGTCTCTCTTCCCCGAGGAGCAGCAGGCTCTCGAGACTCTGCAAGCGGACGGCATCGTCCGGCAGATTCAGAACTGCCTCTGTAAAGACCAAGCGGCTCCCGTATTTCCGGAGGAGACGCCGGAGAGCAAGCTTCCAAGCTTCCTCTGCCGTAGGCGTTCTGGAGAAGAAAAAGGCTGTCAGCATCAGAAGCAGACCTGCCACTGCGAGGAATATGCCTGCAAGCAGCTGGAAAATGGGAAGTGCTGTCTTTTTCCGCTCCTTTGCTGTGATACTGCCCTGTTCCGAAACCGTCGCCTCCGGATTCAGCAGATAAAATGTATTTTTGTTGTCGACCGGCAGGGAAATTTCGAGAGAAAAGGGCTGCTCTGCGCTCTTATCGCCGCAGTGCATCGTAAAATTCCCGGCAAAAACAAGTTTACAACTGCGCTCAAAGCTGCCGCCGAGCTCCTTTTCAATTTCCGAAAGGCGCTCCGTATAGTCCTCCGGACGCAGCTGCACAGTCTTTTGCACTTCTGCCGTCCCATCGCCCATGTCCGGGATTTCTCCCGCATCCAGCGGGAGCTGCTGCGTAAAAATCGTTTTTTTCCCACTCTCTGTGTTGTAATAGCCGGACAATTCCACGCCGAGTGTATATGTCCCGCTGCTCACTGCGCTCTCGATGCCGCTCCCCGCGAGATCTGCCCGCAGCTGCAGCTCAATGTAGTCGGTGAGCCCCGCCGGATAAACTTCACCAGCGTCCAGCCATTCCTCCGGATAAACTGAATTCTCGAGGAGATGCACCCTGTGTGTTCCCGACGCGCTGACAGTATAACTGTAGAGCGTTTTCTCTTCTAAAAAACTCTTCCGCCTCAGCGAGCGAAAAAACAGCAGTCCCCCTGCGGCAAGGAGCAACAAGCCAATAAGCGCTGCGATCAGTTTCTGCCTTCCATCCAACACGGGTCTCTGCCATCCTGTCTTTGTCTCCATGTAGTCCCCCTGTGATTCCTGTCTCTTCTGCCTCAAGATCCTGTCTTTTCTTCCTGCAGCGCTCGTTGAATTTCTTCCGGCACTTTCCGACCGCTGTTTAAGAGCAGCACCGGAATGCCAAGCCGCGGCACCACTCGCACAACCCGCCCGTCAATCTGATTGGGCTTTACGGGCGCAGCATCTGCCGAAGCGTTGTTATCTCCCTTGGTAATAAACTGTCGATTGCCAGCTTCGTCCTCTTGAATTTCCTGAATCCGGTGGGTGATGCTGATACGATCCCGGTGGTAACTGATGACAGTGCCTTCTGAGAGCGCTTCCAGTTCTTCCTCCGCGCGCAGTTTCCGCACCAGAATCACATCGCCGGGATGAATGCCGGGCTCCATGCTTCCTGTCAAAATGACAGTCGGATAGACCGGAAACACGCCGATGCAAAACCAGTAAAAGATCACCGCAAGTAAAAGCTCTGCAAACCAGATAAAGGATCCGCCCTGACGCTCTGGTCGTGCGCCACGCTCCTCTGCGAGATACTGTTCCCGCAGATACAGGAGAAGAAAGACTGGAGCACAGAGGCCTATCGCGCTGCTCGCGAGCCAGGGAAGATCCGGCAGAAACGGAAAGATATGCTGAAACAGGCCAATACTGCCTGCATAGAGGACAGAAGCGCCCATGCCGCCGAAGAATACCAGTCCTGTCCGGACTGCACTGTCGGCAAGCGCCGGCAGCACACTCTCGGCCACAAAAATAAAGCTGTCTTCTGCGCTGCCAAGGTGCAGCGCTCGCGCCAAATTCAGCTCTGTCAGCGCCAAAAAAAGGCTCAGCAGCACGGCTGTCAAAACGCGACCGCGAATATGCCGCTCGCTGAGCCCGAGTCCATAGCTCCTGACCCACTCCTTTGCGAGAAGAGGCGCAAAGAGCCACAGCAGATTTTTTAGAATGCCCAGCGCCGAAGTGTCATACGGCGTTGCTGACAGACATTTCAGACATGCGCCTGTCAGAAAGCGGAGCGCCAGAAAAACAGCTGCGCCTGACAGGGCATAGAGCCGCATGCTCCGCCGAAGCGCAGCGCGCCTGTGCACCGAAAACCGCGGTGCTCCCGCATACAGCCCTCCCCCCAATATGCCATAGTACAAGAGGCAGGCGGGCACACTGCCTTCTAACAAAGTCCGGACTGCCGGGATCAGACTCCCCGCGAGCATCGCGAGGAGCAGTGAAAAGGCGACATTCATAGCGCGCCTTCTACGTTTTCCCGTATCTTCAAGGCATCTGCCGGCGTCGCTGTCACGCGGTCGTCAATCACTGTGCCGTCCGGCAGTACTTCGCCCGCTTCATTCGATACCAGCAGATTCACCGGAAAATGCACGGCTGCCTTGCACTGCAGTTTTAGCTGATCTGTCCAGTAGGCATACGCCGTGAGCGCGCCAAAGCTCCCCCTCTTAGCGGTATGCTCGCCGCAAGATTGTTCTAACAGAACGTCTGTCTCCAAAGAATAAAGCACCC
>CALLVJ010000193.1 GCA_938010625.1 uncultured Stomatobaculum sp.
CCGGGAGATGGAGCTGCTCTATGAGGCAAACCGGGACGATCTGATCAGCCTTGCGCTCTACCGCCGGGATGGGACACTCCTCGGCGCAGCGCCGGTCGCAGTTCAGAAGAAGGATGTCGATGTGAGAGAGCAGGTTTGGTTTCAGAGCGCGGCGGCCAAGGTCGAAAACCTGCACTTTTCGACGCCGCATGTGCAGGATCTGTTTGATGATCCGAGTTATCGCTATCACTGGGTTATCTCGCTGAGCCGCGCGGTCGAATTAAACGAGGGCGGGCAGAGCAGCGAGGGCATCCTGCTGGTCGACATGAACTACAAGAGCGTCGCGGATATGCTGGACGATGTGAACCAGGACAGCGCGGGGCGCTATGTCTATCTCTGTGACAGCCACGGGGACATCATTTACCATCCGCGGCGCATGCAGATTGATGCGGGGCTTGTGCAGGAGAATAATCTCGCGGAGGCCGGCTATGCGGACGGCGCACACCAGGAGTTCTTTCAGGGAGAGCGGCGGGAAGTCGTGGTCGAGACTGTGAGCTACACCGGCTGGAAGCTGGTCAGTGTAATCCCTGGCAGTTACTTTGCGCTGGGGCTCTTAAATGCGAGACAGCTGGCTCTCGCCTTTGTCTTGTTCACGGCGGCGGCACTGGCGCTCGTGAATCGCCTCACGGCGGCTCAGGTCTCAAAACCCCTGATCCGCCTGAATGAGTCAATCCGGAAGTTAGAGCTCGGACAGAACTCCAAGATTTACATTGGCGGCAGCGCGGAAGTGCGGCACCTAGGGCGCACGCTCCAGTCCTATGTGCAGGAAATCCAACTGCTCATGCAGGACATTGTGCGGGAGCAGGAGGAGAAGCGGAAGAGCGAGCTGGACGCGCTGCAGTCGCAGATTAACCCGCACTTTCTCTACAATACGCTGGACTCGATTGTCTGGATGATTGAGGGAAAGCGCTATGATGATGCAGTTGTCATGATCACCGAGCTCGCGAGTTTGTTCCGCATCAGTCTGAGCGGTGGAAAGACGATTATTTCGATGGAAGCGGAGCTGCAGCACGCGGAAAATTATATGAATATCCAGAAAGTTCGCTTTAAGAACAGCTTCTCAGTGCGCTATGAGATTGACCCGGCGGTGCGGAATTACTGCACAGTCAAGCTGATTCTCCAGCCCATCCTGGAGAATGCGATTTACTACGGCGTCAAAGGGCTCGAGGACGAAGGCGAGATTCTGCTCCGCGCAGAACTTCGTGACGGAGAGCTCCTGCTCACGGTGCGGGACAATGGATTCGGCATTCCGGAGGACGAAGTGCCGCTTCTTTTGCGGGAAGGCGAGCGACGTCCAAGCCGCGGTTCCGGCGTGGGGCTCCTGAATGTGCAGCGCCGCATTCAACTCCGCTTTGGCGAACCTTATGGCCTTCACATCTGGAGTGAGCCGGACGAGGGGACAGAGGTGCAGCTTCGCTTGCCGGCAATTCCCTACAATGAAGAGAACAGACGGCGGCTGGAGGAGGGGCGATGAAACAGCATACGATTTGGGGTATGGCAGCGCTGGCGGCAGCGGCACTCATGCTGGTGTTTGTCATACAGACGATCCGGCAGGCAGAGCCACAGCGCGCCCGGATTGCTGTGCTCACATGTCGCGATGTTGACGTCAGCGATGCAGCGCTCTTTGCGGGCATGGAAAGGGCAGCGGAGGATGGAAAACTGATTCTGAACTATGTCGTCGTGTCGCCGGCCACGACGCTCTCCAATGAGCAGGCGCTCGCAAGGCAGGAGATTGCGGATGGCGCGAGCGCAGTCATTCTGGAGCCGGTTGCGACAGCGGGAAGCGGTAAGATGGCAGAGGCGCTTTCCCAGCGAGCCGCTGTGGTGCTGCTCGGCGAGCGGTCGGACACAGAACCCGCGGGGCACTTTGGCAGTGTCAGTGCCGACAACTATGCGATTGGCGTGGCGCTCGGCAAGGAGATGCGTGCGCTGCTGCCGACAGGCGGTAAAATCGCTGTTCTGCCGACTTCGGATGAGCGCGGTTCCATCGCAGAGAGAAGACAGGGCATTCAGGAGGCACTCCGCGGGAGCGGCATAGAAGTGCAGGCGGATACCAAGGGAGCAGCGCTCCTGGTTGGGCTTGAGGACAGCGCGCTGACAGATGCCGTAGAGAGTGCGATTGCAGAGCCGGAGAGACCGTTGGTGGTAGGCGTCGGCAATTCAAACCGAAATATTTACGCGCTGGATCGAGGTGACATTGCAGATATGATTGTGATCAATGAATTCAACATGGGCTATCTCGCAGTTGCCGAGGCAAAGAGAAAACTCTCAAGCGGGTTCCGGGAGATGGAACAGCTGAGAGTTGGCAATACGCTGGTCGGAAGAAATACTATGTTCAACGCAGAAAATCAGAAATTACTGTTTCCGCTGGTGCGGTGAAAGCGAGGCGAGATGCAAAAGCGAATACAGCGCATCCTAGCATTGCTGCTTGTACCCATGCTATTCACAAGCTGCACGGTACAACAGCAGGTGAACAGCAAAAAGAAAGTGCGGATTGGTGTGAGCGTCTATGATGGCTATGATACTTTTATCTCAGAATTGACCAGCACCTTTCGCGAGAGCGCAGCAGTGCAGCAGGGGAGCGTACAGATTGAGATGAGCGATGCCACCCGGAGCCAGGAGCTCCAGGACAAGGCAGTGCGACAGATGCTTGACAACGGCTGCGACGTGATCTGCGTGAACTTGGTCGACCGCACGGCGCCCGGAAAAATCATTGATATGGCGAAAAAAAAGGATGTGCCGATCATCTTTTTCAATCGGGAACTGGTCGAAGAGGATCTGGAGCGCTGGAGCAAGCTCTATTATGTCGGCGCCGATGCGAGGGAATCCGGTGTCATTCAGGGCAGGCTTGCGGCTGCCTATCTGAGGGCGCACCCCGAGGCAGACCGAAACCAGGATGGCACAATTCAGTATGTGGTGCTCGAGGGCGAGGCAGGCCATCAGGATGCGATACTTAGGACAGAGTATGCGACGGCGACCCTGCGGGATTCCGGCATCTCCCTCGAAAAACTTGGCTATGCGCTTGCAAACTGGAACCGCCTGCAGGCGCAGACGCAGGTGCAGCAGTTGCTCACAAGCTACGGGAGCCAGATTGAGCTGATTCTCGCGAACAATGACGACATGGCGCTCGGCGCGATTGATGCCTACCGGGAGAGCAGTGTCGCCGCGCCGCCCATTTTTGGCATAGACGGCACGAAGCCGGGTCTCACGGCAGTCCGAGAGGGCGGTTTAACCGGCACTGTGCGGAATGACAGCGAGGGGCAGGCAAAGGCTATGCTCTCCCTGGCGCTCTCGCTTTCTACCGGAGAAAAATGCGCCTACCCGCTCACAGAGGGAAGATACATCCGTCTGCCCTATGAGCCTATTACAGCGGCAAGTCTCTCTTCCATGACAGAGCGGAGCGGTGCAGTTTCCCGCTGAAGCGCAAAGCGCGTGGGCAGCTCATAAAAAAGCTGTTGTACCTCCGTGCGGAGGTGTTCGGCTGTCATCTCGTCGCTCATTGGGAGCAGGCCGAAGATGCGGGCGCGGTAGGAAGGATCGCGGAGACAGGTTTGAAACAGGGTATCCGCAAAATCCGCCCACTCTGCCCGCAACAGTGCCGGATATGCGGGGGCGTCTGAGAGGGGTTCTATGAGAAAATCAGGGAGCAGAAGTGCGGCGAAGGCGCGCAGCACTTCTGCTTTTTGCCTGCCGCGGGATAAAAAGCCGCTGTCCCGATGGAAGGTGACGCGGAGAGACAAAAATGCAGCGAAAAAGGCATCGGTCGCGCTGTGTCGCCCGGGATGCGCGCCAAAGCGCGCGCGTAGGAGTTTCCTGAGCAGGACGAGCCGTTCCCGGTCTTCGGCAGACAGTTCTGGCTGCTGCTCGTCATAACTTAAAAATTGTTCGCGCTCCCTGGCGCTGTGCAGTGCATAATATGTTGTTATGAAGTCGTCCATATGAAATCTCCTTCTGGCAAGTACTGCTGAGAGCGTAGCAAAAAATAAAAAAATCTGCAAAGCAAAAAGGCTGTGAGAACCCATGGAGGAAGGTTCTCACAGCCTCTTAAAAGAAATGAATTACTTTTCTTCGCCGAAATATCTCTTCAGCAGCCCCTGGAATGCTCTGCCGTGTCTCGCTTCATCGCGCGCCATCTCGTGAACGCTGTCGTGGATGGCATCGAGATTCTGCTTCTTTGCCAGTGTGGCAAGATCAACCTTGCCCTGCGTTGCGCCGAACTCTGCAGCGACTCTCATCTCGAGGTTCTTTTTGGTAGAAGAGGTCACGACTTCACCGAGCATTTCGGCAAAGCGGGAGGCGTGATCGGCTTCTTCGAGAGCTGCTCTTCTCCAGTACTCGCCGATCTCCGGATAGCCCTCGCGGAATGCAACGCGGCTCATTGCGAGGTACATGCCGACTTCAGAGCACTCGCCCTCGAAGTTTGCGCGGAGACCAGCCTTGATCTCCTCATCGACATCCTTTGCGATGCCGACCTGGTGCTCTGCAGCCCAGACCATGTTGCCCTCTTCCTTGACTTCCTCGAACTTGCTCGCAGGAGCCTTGCACTGCGGACAGGCCTCCGGCGGATTCTGTCCCTCAAAGATATAACCGCAAACTGTACATCTCCACTGCTTCATAATTGTATTCTCCTTTTCTATGTTGTATTGTATTGCCTGACATTTCCAAAAACAATCTCTTCCGGCGGACCGGAAGAGACCGCGCGGGCTCAAAGAGGAGCCGCCATCTGTTCCCGGGAGACCGTCGCTTTTGCCGCCTCCATGCAGCCGCGGCAAATACCATAAAATACGAGGGAATGGCACGCAACCGTTCCGATGCCTGTCTGTTCTGCGAGCGCATTCAGCTGGTGATTGGTCTCC
The DNA here is from genome assembly GCA_938010625.1 of uncultured Stomatobaculum sp. Lineage (GTDB taxonomy): Bacteria > Bacillota > Clostridia > Lachnospirales > Lachnospiraceae > Moryella. The sequence continues at coordinate 4,896 of CALLVJ010000193.1, forward strand.
AGCGGAAGATCGACCACACTGCCGCAGTGCTTGCAGACGAAGTGACAGTGATCGGAAGTATCGAAGTCGTAATGCTCTGTGCCGCCTTCGCAGTGAATCTTTCGAATCTGTCCGAGCTCTGCGAGCAGATTCAGATTGCGGTAGACGGTGCCGAGACTGATGCGGGGGTACTCCTCGCGGAGATCCCGATAAATCATGTCCGCCGTCGGATGATCCAGACGGGCGGAGAGATTGTTGAGGATGGCGTCCCGCTGTCTGCTGTGCTTCCGTATCTTCATAGCGCCTCCGTCAATAATAGGAACTGTTATTAGTATAGCGGCTATTTTTGAACTGTCAAGCCCAAATTGAAGTAGCGCTTTCAGACTGAAAGGAAATGTGATATACTTGTCTGCAAATAACGGCCTTTTGGCTGGATTCGGGGGAGGTACCACAGTGGCAGAAGAAAGCATGAAGGATTTCGAGCA
>CALLVJ010000194.1 GCA_938010625.1 uncultured Stomatobaculum sp.
AAGAAGGATGGAAATTGTTGCGTATCTTGTGGCTCATCTACAGATTTGCGTATGGTTCCCAGCAATTCAATAGACTATATTTTCGTTGATCCTCCTTTTGGTGACAACTTGATTTATTCTGAATTGAGTTTCATTTGGGATGCATGGTTGAAACTTGTCACAAATAATGAAAAAGAAGCAATAATTTGCAGAGCACAAAAAAAGGCGTTGTCTGATTATCAAGACCTTTTTGAAAGATGCTTTAGAGAATTTTACAGATGTCTCAAACCAAATCGATGGATAACAATAGAGTTTCATAATAGCAAGAATACAGTATGGATGGCAATTAACGAAGCAATTCAGAAGGCGGGATTTGTTGTTTCTTATGTAAAGACTCTCGACAAAGGGCAGGGCAGCTATAATCAGCAGACGGCAAATGGAGCAGTAAAACAAGACTTGGCAATTTCTGCTTATAAACCCAAAGAGGAATTTGAACGCAAGTTCTTGGAACAAGCAGGAAGCGAAGAAACGGCTTGGTTTTTTGTTGGTCAATACTTGGATAATTTGCCTGTGGTTAGCATCGAAAATGGCAAAATACAAATGATTGCGGAAAGACAAGCCTATTTACTGTTTGATCGTATGGTAGCATACCATATTATGAGGGGTATTCCTGTGCCGCTGGACGCTACCGACTTTTACCGTGGTTTGGACGAGAAGTTCCTGAAACGCGATAATATGTATTTCCTGCCGGATCAGGTCAATGAGTATGATACTGCCCGTATTACGACTGAAGTGGAGAATATCCAGTTCGAGTTGTTTATTACAAATGAGAAGTCTGCTATTTCCTGGCTGTATCAGCAGCTGGATGAGCAGTTCTGCGGCCCGCAGACCTATGCAGAGCTTCAGCCGAAGTTCATGCAGGAAGTTAAGGCGGTTGATAAGTATGAGCAGATGCCGGAGCTTGCTACCATTTTGGAAGAGAACTTCCTGCAAGACGAGAAAGGCCGTTGGTACATCCCGGATGTGACCAAAGAAGGCGATTTGGTCAAGCTGCGCGAGAAGAACTTGTGGAAGGAATTTGAAGGCTATATGAACAGCAAAGGCAAACTGAAGCTGTTCCGCTCGGAGGCCATCCGTGTGGGCTTCTCTCGCCTTTGGAAAGAAAAGAACTATAAAGCCATCGTTAATATCGCAGAACGTCTGCCAGAGCAGACCATTCAAGAGGATTCCAACCTGTTGATGTACTATGATATCAGCCATGGGAGAGTGTAAGATGCCTAATTTTTTGCAAAAATGGCTGTATAATTTGTCCGCTGGTGCGCCTTTACTGCTGGTGTTTGCAATAGTGTGGTATTGCGAAAAGAGGATGTGGATTGTATCTGCGGTTTGCGTTGGTCTGGCTATTTTGCTGCTGGTGTTAATGTTGGTTGCGTTTTCTTATGGAAAGCGCAACCTTCCACCAATAATGATAACTGTCACGGATGTATCACCAAATGATGCTTGGATTGTAGCATATATTATTTCCTATATTCTGCCGTTTGCAAGTATGGCCTTGGACGATTATAATTTGCTGCTATTGTTTTTCATTTCTGCGGCCATTGTTCTTGTAGCACCTTTTGTGAATTCTGCAGTGCCAAATCCGCTTTTGACTTTAATCAGATATCATTTTTATCAGATAACTGCTGAAAATGGCGTATCCGGTTATGTGCTAATTAGCAAACGGAAAATAAGAAGTGCTAAAGATGTAAAACGAGTTAATCGAGTATTTGAATTTTTACTTGAGGATGTGGAGGGGATGTAATGTTCGACAGTAGTTCTATATTGGTGATTTGTGCTGATGGTAATGACAGTATCATGAGAATTGAAATTGATGCTAAGACACAGAAATCTATTTGTGAAACCTTTGCTGAGTCAGTTCAAAGCCTGACTTCTGAAAAGGAAAAGGTAGAATTTGATGGACGGTACAAACCTGAACAGGATGAAATTCTACATATTAGCAATTTTCAGCTCAAAGATGATATAAAAGACGCTGTCAGAAATCCTATTGGCGTTACAGCATACGAGAAAACCAATGGAGAATACCCGGCTATTAAGGCTGTATTCGTTGGAGAAAAGGTTGATGAAGGTGATACAGAAAAATTTTCTGTTGCCTTTCAGCGATTCCGTAAGGAACAGTATATTTCTACGAGCAATTTTAATTTGTTTTGGTCAAACAATACTTTTCGGCATGAAAAATCCTATGGAATCAGTATTTCAGATTCGATAGACTGCTTTTATGCTCCTGATGAAGAATTACAATTTACATCATTTTATTACGCAAGACAAGTTTTCGATTTGAGTGGTTACTATCGCTCGGCAACAACACAGGAAGTGGCATCGTTTACATCTAATGAAAGTCTTTGCTTTGAAAATGCGCAGGATTTTGAAAATTTGGCCAACTCGTCGATACGTAGAAAAATTGCTGCAATTAATGATTCTGAAGTTCTGAAAAAATATCAGGCCATAGATATAAAAAGACTGGCTCAGAAGGCCGGAATCTCAATTACTGTGAAAAACAAGCAAATCGTCATTCCGAATGATAAAGAACAAATCAAGGTGATCCTTGGATTCCTTGATGAAGAAGCTTATAGGGGACCTTTTTCACAGATTACATACTTAGCAAATTCAAAGAGAAAGGTTCCTAACCGATAAATAGGTGGAGTATTTATCTGTGATTAAGGAGAGAAAATGTACAGTATTGGTGATTTCGTTTTTGATACAATAGAAAAGGCAAATGTGCAGGTTTTGGAGAAGATCGAAGCATGGGGCTATGTTTCCTATAAGGTTTTCAATCCGACAACCGGTCGGGTGTATAAGGCAAATGAGGAACAGCTTAGCTCATCGGGCAGTACGATGCAGTACGATGAAAATTACCTTCGCTATGTTACGCTACTCTCAAAAATCAAGAACGAAACTGCCGGAGGCTTCCTTTCTTCTCTTGCAAGTGGGATTATTCCGTTGCCGCACCAGCTCCATGTGTTGAACCGCGCAATGGAGACCAACAACATTCGATATATTCTGGCGGATGAAGTTGGCCTTGGTAAGACGATTGAAGCTGGGATGATCATCCGAGAATTGAAGAGCCGTGGTCTTGTCAGTAGGATTCTCGTGGTTTGCCCGACTGGTTTGGTGACTCAGTGGGCAAGCGAGATGCAGGAAAAGTTCCATGAGAAATTTCAAGTGATTTTGCCGTCCGATTATGATACGATTCGCCGCCTGACGGATAATGATGATGTGTATGGTCAGTTTGAACAGGTGATTTCTCCGATGGATTCCATCAAGCCGATTGAAAAACACGCCGGTTGGAGTGAGGAAAAGGTTGAAAAGTACAACGAGGAACGAATCTATTCCATCATCAACAGTGGATGGGATCTGATCATCATAGATGAGGCACATCGTGTGGCAGGCTCCTCCGGCGAAGTGGCTCGCTACAAACTGGGAAATTTACTGGCACAGGCAAGTCCATATCTGCTTCTGTTGTCAGCAACACCGCATAATGGCAAAACTGAGCCGTTTTTGCGACTGATTCGTTTGCTGGATGCAGACGCTTTCCCGAATGCCAAGTCTATTGTCCGAGAACAGGTTGCGCCATTCCTGATTCGCACGGAAAAGCGCGAGGCCATTGACAATAATGGTAATCTGCTATTCAAGAACCGTATCACGCATCTTGTGACGATTTCATGGGACGAACGCAATAATTTGCAGCGGGAACTGTATGAGATGGTCAGCTCCTATGTCGCAAAGACCTATAACAAAGCACTGCGCAATCGCAAGAAAAATATGTGCCTGATCTTCCTGTTGATTATCATGCAGCGCATGGTGACGAGCAGTACTGCGGCCATTCGACAGAGCCTGGAGCGCAGATTAAATGTTCTGTTGGAGCAGCGTACCTGTGTTGGTAATTTGAGGGAAGAGGATTTGGACGAACTGAACATCGAGGATGGTGTTGAGGATGCTCTGGAAGCGATTTCTCTGGATATGGAGCTGGAAATCGAAGAGCTGAAGCTGATTATCTCTCTTGCAAAACAAGCACAGTTCCAGAATCAGGATGCAAAAGTAGAGCCGCTGTTGAATGAGATTGATGCTATTCTGAGTGAGGATCGTACACAGAAGATTATTATTTTCACAGAATTTGTTGCTACGCAGACTTATTTGCAGGAGCTGCTTGTGAATAGAGGCTATACGGTAACGATTCTAAACGGCGGCATGAGCATTGACGAGCGAAATACTGCCATGCAGGAGTTTAAGACCAGTACCAGTATTTTTATTTCGACAGATGCTGGTGGCGAAGGCCTGAACTTGCAGTTTGCCAATATTATTATCAACTATGACCTTCCGTGGAACCCAATGAAGATTGAGCAGCGGTGTGGTCGTGTTGATCGTATTGGTCAGCAGCGAGATGTACATATTTATAACTTCATTGTAGGCGAAACAGTAGAAAATCGTGTTCGTGAAGTGTTGGAAGAAAAATTGTCCGTTATTCTGAAAGAGATGGGCGTTGATAAGTATTCCGATGTTCTGGACAGCGAAGTGGCAGAATGTGACTTTACGGATGTGTATATGCGCTCTATTGGTCATGCTTCACAGGTAGAGAAGAATCTGTACCCAGTTGAGGCAGAGATGAAGCAGCAGCTTACGAATGCGCAGAAATATAAAGATGTGATCCGAGAAGAGAAAGACTTGACAAAACTTGTAGGAACAGAGTCGAATTTTGATGTAGACAGTGCGCTCCGCACAATGCTGACCTATTATGAATGCTGGCAGGGGCATGACCCGCGTTTGATTGACCGCATCAGCATTGCAGATGAAGAAATTACACAGCATTTGAAGACGGAGTTAGTGCAGGATCGGACGGCACCGCTTATGTCCATTCAGATTGATAACTTTCCCAATGAGGAAGGCTATTTTATGCTTTGGGAGCTGTCTATCTCTGAAAAAGAGAGCGGAAAGCGAATTTTGCCGATATTCGTCAACAGCGCAATGGTATTGCGACCGATGGCAGGAAAACGTATTATGGATGTTTTCCTCGATGGAAGCAGCAAGCTTAGGGTTTCATCTGCGCCGAATGTGGATACGGAAATTTATTCTAAGCTTGAAAAAAGCTGTATGGATTTTGCCTATGACACATTTGTCGAATTAAAAGAGAAGCAGATGCAGCAGAATGAGGAAAGTTTCAAGAAATATATGTATGCTTTGGAGCTGAGGCAAGAGGCTGCGGAACATATTGGAATTGAAAATATCCGCAGGAGTCGCCTGCAAAAGCTGCAAAAAGAAAAGGCCAACATTGAAGCACAGCACAGGAAAGGCTCACAGGTATATCCGGATTTTAGGTTAATCATGATGGCAAGATTGGAGGCGTAACCGATGTTTGTAGACTATGTGTTTGAAAAAACAGCTGCACAGTATACGGAAAAAATGATGCTCGTTGATGTAGATCATCTGGAAGAAAAAGCGCATTATAGTGCGGTGTTTCAGGCACATGGCTTCAGGATTGTTGCGTATACTGATGATTTGAACTTCCGGGTTAATGATACCAGCTTTCTAAATGGAGAGGAAAAGCTTATTATTCTTGTGCAGCCGGGGGTTTATGTTCCGTATGATATCCGGAAGAAATGCCGGGAGGAAGAAATTTCGTTCGAGTCATTATTCCCAAAGTTGAATAGCGCAGTTCTGCGAGAAAGCAAAAATCTTGATTTGGAACTGCTTACGCTGGCATATCAGACCGATTTCGAGGAATACCATGAGCGGAAACAGACGGAAAGCTTTCTTCGCCTCAAAATGTATGCTCAGAAAAATGTTGAGCTATATTTGAAAGATTTATACGAATGTGCGTTGAACCAAGCAAATAGTGTTGAAGATTATAAGGCTTGGTTTGATCTTGCGGAGAAAAAAGCAAAGATTGATGTAACCGCAGTAGAACACAATGTTGACATTGATACATCGGAATTGAATCGGGCGTTCTGCGCCTATGCGATGAAAAATTTTGGAAAGCTGTCTTCGGAAATTAACCCGGAATCACCGGTCATGGTAAGCGGTGTCATGGATTATATCCATGACCATAGTGAAAAGACTGCAATTATCGTAATGGATGGTATGTCAGAATTTGACTGGATGATATTGAAAAGATCGTTTGTAGGAATTTTTTATCGCCAAAGTGCTGCCTTTTCCATGATTCCATCTACAACATCTATTTCTCGCCAATGCCTACTGAGTGGAAAATATCCCAGTCAGCTGGTTGAACCGTGGAGGCAAAGTAAAGAGAAGAATGAATTTTACGAATTCGCAAGAAAATATGGGTATAAGGACAATCAGATAGGCTACGAACGAGGGTATGATGCGAGCTTTTCGGCGTTCGTAAAGTGTGGGGCTGTCATCATTCTTGATATTGATGAATTGGTTCATGCCCAATATCAGGGACGTATTGGAATGTTGAATGATGATACGGTGCTGATGAAACAGAATAAGCTTGCTGAGCTGACAAAAAGCTTGTTGCAGGATGGTTTTGATGTCTATATTACAGCAGATCATGGAAATACACCTTGTACAGGAATGGGACGATTGACCGGCTCTGGCGTTGAAGTCGAAACAAGAAGCCACAAAATGGTGGTATTAAAGGATTTTGCTAATAAAGACAGTTTGATAGAACGATTTGATCTTTTAGAATATCCGAAATACTATTTGCCCAAGGATTATGACTATCTAATCTGCAATGTGGGGGATTCTTTGGATATCAAAGGTGAAAATGTAATGACGCATGGTGGGATTTCGCTTGACGAAGTGGTGGTTCCGTTCATAATCGCGAGGACGGAGGATTATCATGGCTAAAATGGTTGGTTTGTCAAGAAAACTGAAATTGCCTTGGCTGAAATATACGGTTGACTTAGTGGCGGAAGGAACATCGGAATCGGAGATTAAAGATAAGCTCAATGAGTATTTGAGCTATGAGATTGAAAGCCCAACAGTTCTTCGTAAGACCAAAGAGATTTTGATGAACATCTGGGTTTACGATAATCCTTACAGCTCCTGCTTAAAAAGCGAGGCAGTACAGCTGATAGAAAAATATCCGGAGTATGCGGTGAGTATCAACTGGTGCATGATGTTGGCCGCATATCCAGTGTTTCTTGATATGTGCAAACTGATTGGGAAAATGTCGGAATTTCAGGATGAAATAACGCTTGCCCAGTTAAAACAAAAGCTATTTGATGAGTGGGGAGAAAGAACAACCTTATATCATTCGATTGATAAATTGATTTCAACACTGAAGGAATTCGATGTGCTAAGCTGTGAAAAACCGGGAAAGTATCACATCAACAGGATGGCAGTAAATAATGAACAAGTCAGTGCATTTATGGCATATGCAGTGATGAATATTGATGACAGTGGATACTACTCTTTTCAAGAATTGAATGATTCAGTATATCTGTTTCCCTTTGAATATCATGTTGAAAAGGAAACTATTGTTTCAGATGACAGATTTTCAATCAGTACATTTGGTGGTGAGATTTCGATATCTTTAACTTGAAATGAAATATCCGGGAAAGGAGATTTTTATGGCTAATAATCGAAAGAAAGCCTCTATGTCACAGGTGCTGACAGATATAAAGCCTTACATAACGAAAAAATTCATGGTGGCACCATGTATTAAGGAGCAAGATATTCAAGCTATCTGTCAAATCCTCCTGCCCAGATACAAGAATGTGCAGCTCATGCAGGGACTGACTAACAACAAGCCGGATTTCAGAATTCAGGTGAAAGGTCTGTTCGGGACAGAAGAGAAACGGTTTGAAGTGGTTGTTGATGACAAGAAAAGACCAACAACCAAGAAGAAATCTGACCTGAGCTGGATTGATCGGCTGGAAGAAGTAGATGCTGCATTAGATGATTTTTGATGGCGAGCAGTATGGAGGAGATGCGGCTAAGTGACCTGGGCTGAATATTATGAGCGATATGACGGATGGCAGGAAAGTACTCAGTATAGCCGTCTAGCCTCTATCAAGGACTTCGGACCGGATGGAAGTCCATCTGAGGAAATATGTGACTGCATTCAGTATGTGGATACGCGAACAGCGACCAGCATTCTTCGCAGAGCATTAGCAGCAGGAGTTTGGTTTCGAGCTGCGGAAGTTGCGGAGATTGCAGATAGCGGGCAAATCGAAGATGGAGAAGCACTGGAAAAGTTGATTCAGACAGCTGTGGATGCTTATACGGGAGAACAGCTGGATACGCTGTTGAACTGTCTTCCTGATCCGGAACCGGTGTTTGAGTTGATTGATAAGATTACTTCCAAACCAACGCACTTTACAGAGGAGGATGTTCTGACACTGCTTCCTAATCTGCCAGATGAGGAATCCATCTATCAGCTGGTCAACTCGACAGATGCGATTTTCACAGAAAATGGGCTGAATGAGTTATGTGATTATGGTGTGGACGAGTCGTTGATTAGGAAAATTTCAAAGCGCAGTGGCATTCCGTATGCTGATCCGGATGAACCTGACTAGGAATTTCTGCTTAAAGAGACACAATCGAAGAAGCCGGGACTGTTCAGCAGTATACTAATGGGAATGGCTCTGGCTGGCAGTCATAAGCCTAAAAGTACAGGCAGATGCACGGGAGATTGTGCCCATTGTCCTCCTCACTATGGTTATCGCTATGGACGATGGTATTATGGACATGGGCATACACATGGCTGCGAATTCTGTGGAAATGGAGGGTGCAGTGGGAAGTGCAACATAGATTGACTTCACTTGCAATGTGGAATGACACGACAAGAATTATTTACATGGATACGCCAGCAGTACGGCACGGAGCCAGAATACCCCTGGCATGACTGGAATGCTGTGCTGCGGCACAACGACAATAATAAATGGTATGGTGTAGTTTTGGAAGTATCCGCTGATAAGTTGGGACTGCCGGAAGCAGGCATCATTGATGTCCTTAATGTGAAAAGTGATCCGCTGCTGATCGGCTCTCTTCGTGGGCAAGACGGCTATTTTCCAGCCTATCACATGAATAAGGAAAAATGGCTTAGTATTCAGCTTGGCAAACCAGAACTGGATGATGCCATCAAAGACCTGCTTTCTTTGAGCTATGAGCTGACGGCACCGAAGAAGCGCAAACCAAAGTCATCAGCAAAAAATCCGGGAGATTTCGCAAATGGCAAAGAAAAAGAAACTGACGAAGGCTGAGCGAAAGGAAGACCGCCTCCGAAAAGGCAAGCAGTGGCTGCTCACCTATACCGGCTCACCGAAAAAGATGAACAAGCATTACCGGGAACGCTTTCATGTGGATGCTGTGACTGCCGCTAAAGATTTGCAGGAGCTTGGAGTCAATTATACACAGGAGCAGTTAGACCAGATTAAACAGGCTGAAGAACAGCGGCTTCGGCAGCGGAGAATGGAGCGGGAAGCGAAAGAACGGGAACGGCTGGCAGAACTGTATGAGGACTGCGATGATCGTTTTGCCTTTATCGCTGGATATACAGATGGTGGTGCACCGTTCGGTGTGATGTGGGAAGAAGTCGGCATTGATCCGGGGCTTCCGTTCGAGGAAAAAGTGAAGCTCTATCACATGCAGATGTTAGGCTGATAATTGTGCAGACGGCATCTGCACGATTTGCAACAAAAAAGAGGAGCCGATCAAGGCTCCTCGAAGATACGTTATTTCAAAAAGTTGCTTTTATGTTCCAGTGCGTGCAGATTATAGCCAAGTGTAGCCAGGTGCGCTACCTTCAGCGCAACCAGATTGATGTCGGTGGACATCGCACTGCCAATCTGCTCGGCTGTGTATCCATATTCATAGATGTAGCGAAGAACTTCATCGCTGTCCATCAGAATCTCCGCTGCTACGATGTTGGCTTCATATTCCGGTTTGGATTTCATGTCATAGAGCATGAACTCATGAATCGGGGTGGTTTTCGCCATATTCCGGTGAAGCTGGTCATGCCCTAATTCATGTGCGCATACGATGCGCAGCATATTTTCATCCAGACTGTTATTCAGAAAAATAAAGCGATTTCGCTTAATCACCCGGTACATTCCCTTCAGGGAACCGAGGTTTTCACAAAGCATGACATGGACACCAAGCTGCCTTGCAATTTCAAAAGGGTCTCTGGAACCGCAGCGTTTTACCAGTTTCTCACCGACCCGTGAAAGCTGTTCCGCATTCATCATACCACCTGGCTGATCGGCAGGGCGGGGCCAATACGCAAAAAGATCGTGTGTAAAATGATGGGGCGCACGGAGAAATCCCTTGAACGTATTGTCTAAGGTAGACAACGACCTTGTTCACATAGGCGGAAAGTGAGGAGACAAATACATGAAGGACGATGAACTCCAATTCGACCACAGCTGTCATGTGCTATACTCCAAAACCTGCAAGAAGGAGATACAGTCGAAAATTGCCCTGTATTACCCGGAAGCGGAGCGGGAGATGATATGGGAAAAGGTGCAGCGGCAGTATGTAGATTTCCTTTCGGACTGGCGCAAAGATCTGGGCGGGAAACGGAACTTTCATAACGGCGCAGGCGGCACCTATGACTGCATCGCTATCATGAGCTACTATGCAGTCTGCAAACCGGTTACATCCTTCCGTGAGATCGAGGAAATTGAGGAAAATCTGATCCTGCCGTCCTTCCGCAAACTGAAATTCGTGAACTGTAATAAGCCGTTCTGGAAAAAACTGATGCACATGGCGTTTCTACGGGCAAAAGCGGGCTGTGACAAGTGGCACGATTATGAAATGACGGTGGCTCCTTACGAAAAGAACAAGCCGATCTATTATGAATTTACCGCCTGTCCCGCAGCGGAATTTGCTATCAGAAACGGCCTTACAGAGATCATGCCCGCCCTGTGCAATGTGGATTTTGCAGCGATGGAGCTGCTTCACGCAAGGCTGGTGCGGACGACCACCTGCGCGAATGGCTGTAAGTGCGACTACACCATCTGCGGCGATCAGGACCCATACGGAAGGGAGCATCCCGAATACCGGGACGAAAACGGATACAGGAGGAACAGGGAATGCTCTTACAGGTGATTCTGGAAGGTCTTGGGTTGGGAGTTCTGCTGGTTCTGATCTGCGCTGCGGGCATCCGTAAGGGGGGGGCTGTTGGGATAGTGCATCTTTACAGCCCGGCGGTGCAGCAGCGGTGCGTAAAACTGGGGCTTACAAGCCCGGAACGCATCCGACGCAACAGCCTGCTGTTCAAAGCCGTCTGCGTCCCCGGCTATATCAGCTGTGCTGGTCTGTGTCTATGGGATAAACGGTGCGCACAGCTTTGCGGCGGGCTTCTGGCAGCTGCTTGTCATCTTGTCCGTTATGAATCTCATTGACCGTTTTTTGATCGATGGTTACTGGGTGGGGCACACGAACGCATGGACGATCCCCGGAACAGAGGATTTGAAGCCCTACATTACTGCCAAAAACAAGCAGAAAAAGTGGCTATTCGGCACGGTGGGCATGGCAGTCATAGCGATGGTGCTGGCGGCAATGATGACCATTTTTACTCACTGAGGGAGGAACCTATGAAATACAAAATCGAGAATAACACCGTGCAGGAGACGTTGATCCTCCCGCTATATTCACGGAAGCTGTGTACGGAGTTGTATCCGAACCTTTACCGGGACGAAACGGCGGTGCGTCTGATCGACCAGATCGACTACGACTTTTCAGAGGCAGAGAAAAATTCCCGCAGCCTGATGCAGCGTTTCGGTGCGCTGGAGGTTGCCATGCGGCAGAATGACCTTGCCTTTGAAGTGCAGGCGTACCTGAAAAATCACCCCTGCGCGGCAGTGGTCAATCTGGGCTGCGGGCTGGATAACACCGGTAGAGCCTGCGACAATGGCAGATGCAAGATCCATAATCTGGATTTTCCGGATGTGATTGCCCTGCGGCAGCAGCTGCTGCCCGCCGGGGAGCGGGAGCAAAACATCCCCTGCAACCTGAAAGACCCCGCATGGTTTGACAAGATCGATGCCTCCGGCGGGGCGGTGTTCTTTGCCTCGGGGGTGTTCTATTACTTCCTGACGGAGCAGGTTCGGGAACTGGTGCAGGGGGATGGCGGACGCTTTTCCCGGCGGAGTGCTGGTCTTTGACGCTGCCAACCGTACGGCGGTGAAGATGATCGCCAAAACGTGACTCAGGACGGCGAAAATCAAGGATGTGGGAGCATATTTCGCGGTTTCGGATGCGAAAAGCGAGCTTTCCCCATGGGACAGCCGTTTGCAAGTATCCAGCAGGGGCTATAGATGGGCTACAACGACCTGAAAGACCCTTCCGTCAGCGGCTTTTTTCGATTTTTCGCCAAGGTCGGGGACAACGGGATGAAAATGCAGATCGTGAAGATCGGATTCGGATTTGGAGGCAAGCTATGAAAATTCTGGTATATGGTGCAGGCGTTCTGGGGTGCAATCTGGCAAGAAATCTGCTGCGCGCCGGAAAGGATGTCACTCTGCTTGCGCGGGGAAACTGGGCTGCGGAGATCAAGCAGAATGGCCTGCGGATCAAGGACAAATTTTCGCTCCGCACCTCGGTCAGCCGCATTCCGGTGGTGACTGAACTTGCACCGGATGCAATGTACGATGTGATCTTTGTGGTCCTGCGCTATACACAGCTGGATTCCGCTCTGGACACGCTGCGGGCGAATCGGACGAAGAACATCGTTTTTGTGGGGAACAATGTGCAGGCGAGGGCGCTGGCGGCGGCACTGCCGGAAAAGAACGTCCTGTTTGCCTTTGCGCTTTCTGCCG
>CALLVJ010000195.1 GCA_938010625.1 uncultured Stomatobaculum sp.
CTCGCCGTGTGTCTCTATTGTTCCCTCACTCGGTGTGATCACGCCAGTAATCAGTTTGAGGAGCGTCGATTTCCCCGCGCCGTTTCGCCCGATAATTCCGAGCGTCTCACCTTTTTTCACGGTAAACGAGACCCGATCCAGCGCCTTATACAGCGTGTGATATTTCTTTTTCGTAATTGAGAACAGTTCCCGAACTCTGTCCTGCGGTTTTTCGTAGAGGTTATAGAACTTGCTGACCCCTCTCACTTCAATGGCATTTTCGTTTTGATTCATCTCTCATCCTCAGAGCACGTCTGCAAAGTACGGTTTCAGTTTCTGGAAGGTATACATGCCGAGCGCGAAGAGCGCAGCCGTGAGCACCCAGAAGTAGAGCGTATAGAAGGGCTTGTCCCAGACAGGCACATGCGCGTAGAGCGAATCCCGGTAGCCTTCCACGAGGTAGTAGACCGGATTCAGCTGGAAGAAGAGGCGGAGCTTACCGCTCAGCACCTCGGGCCCCCAGACAATCGGAATGGCCCAGAAGCCGATCTGAATCACAATCGCGACAAGCTGGCTCACATCGCGCATGTAGACGGTCACGGACGAGGTGAAGAGCACGACCGCAAAGACCAGAATAAAATTGCAGGCGATGTAATACATGAGCTGCAAATAGTACCAGTCCGCCGTATAACCGGAAAAGTTAAGAATTATTGTCACGATGCCGAGGAAAATCGCATGGATAATCAGCGAAGTGCCGACTTTGACGAGCGGGATGAGACCCACATTAAAATTCAGTTTTTTCACGAGATAGGAGTAATCGAGAAAGGCATTCGTACCTGCGCCGAGCGCATCCGAGAAGAAAAACCAGGCGACAATGCCGGACATCATCCAGATAATATAGGGCGTGCCGTCTGGCCGCGCGCCATTCCGCAGCCCCACCGAAAAGACAAACCAGTAAATCAGCACGGTGATGAGCGGCTGCACTACCCCCCAGATGACACCGAGGTAAGACCCGCTGTACCTCGCCTTGAAGTCGTTCTTCACAAGCTTCCCGATCATCGTCTTATCTCTTTCCCAAAAAATACGCAGTCTGTTCATTCGCGCTCTCCAATTACCTGACTCCAAAAGTTCTGTATACGCTCCGGCGAAAAATGACTTTCATAGCGCGCTCTCGCCGCCCGCGCCATCCTGGGCAGCGCCGCCGGATTCTCTGCGAGTGCGCTTACCTTTGCCGCAAAGTCTTCGCTGTCTGCGGCAAAAAAACCGCTGATACCATCTTCGATCACATGTCTATTATAGCCCACCGGCGAGAGAATCGGAACAATTCCGGCGGACATATATTGAATTGCCTTAAATCCGCCCTTGCCAAGCGTATAGGCGGTCTCTTTGAGCGGCATAAGTCCTATCACTGCGCGGCGAAGCGCTGCCTCTCCCTCTGCCCGGGTCCACTTTATATTTCTGATATACAGATGCGCTGTCTCCGCCCTGAGCGGCGCATTGGAGACCACTTCAAGCAGCAAGCGCAGTCTCTTCTCCTGCTGCAATTTTCCGGCTGCAGCATCCAGCGCTGGAATCAAGGCTTTTAGATAGACAAGATTATCACGGGTGCCGAGCCAGAGCAGCCGAATCAGCGCGCTGTCCATCTGTTTCTCCGCAAACAGCTGCCCGACATTTAAGTTCCAGAAGGCAGCATCTGTGGTCGGCAGAATCTCTGTCTTTGCAGCCGCCTCCGCAGAAAGGCCGTCCCTTAGATAATCACTCGTCGCAGTGATACAGCTTGCGCACTGCTCGAGAATCCGCTTTTCCGCCTGCGACAACTCGCCATCTGCTGCGATATTATCATCAAAATCCCAGTAGAGTGTTTTTCTGCGCAAGTAGCTTTGCAACGCCCTCGCGAGAAAAGGCGGACAGACACGCGGAAAAAAGCGGCGGTTCAGGATCACAACTTCCGACTTTCCAAAAAGCATGTCAAGCGCTATTGCGCTGAGTGTTGTGCCAAAGCTCAGCGCGCCCATCAAGAGCTTTAACAGGAGCCTTCCCGCATGTCCATACTGTCTCCCGTAGTAGAGGCGGTAAACCCAGGTTGGCGTCATATTGACCAAGCGACAGGGCTTGTCTCGTAAATATTGATACAGGCGGTAATAGGAGGAACCGTCTTCCTGATTTTTCAAAAAAACCAGAACTCTACGCTTTGTCATAGCGCGCATATATTTCCCTCATTTTTGTTTCATTTGCCTCGCGAGAAAAAGCGCTGACCCGGGTTTTATTATACAGCCCAAAGGCCTCTCGTTTTTTACAATCCCGGAGCAAAATGCTTACGATTTTCTCCCAGGCCGCCGCGTCATGCGGTGGCAGGAGCTCACCGCCCTGCCCGGGCAGAATCAAATCCCGGTTGCCGCGCACCGCAGAGGCAACGACTGGCACCCCCGCCGCCATTGCCTCCATCACAGCGACCGGCAGTCCCTCCTGGAGTGAGGGGAATAGAAATAAATCCGCAATCCCATAAAAGCGAAACACATCCGTGCGATACCCTGGAAACATGACCTGCGCCGTGAGGCCGAGCTCCCTTGTCTGCGCGCGAAGCGCTTCCTCTAACTTGCCATGCCCCAGAATAATCAGGGTAATGCGCGGATTGCCGAGCCGCTTGAGCACTTCAAGGAGCAGTTTCTGGTTTTTCCGCGGTATCATCTCTCCGGCAGTCAGGAGAATCTGCTGTTCCGCCGGAATGCCGAGCTCTTCCCGGAGCTCGCGCCCCGCCGCAGCACCGCGCTGCACAGCTGCTATGTCAATGCCGACCCCGGGCAGGAGGTCGGTGTGACGCGCGTAAAAGTGCTGCCTCGCCCGCTCATAGTCTTCGCGGTTAATTAAGAGGAGGCTATCCGTGACGCGCGACAACAGCTTCTCGACCGGATAGTAGATGAGCCAGTTTTTTTTTGGCGCGCCGGTAAAAAAGTGAAAGACGTGCGCCGTATAGATTACAT
>CALLVJ010000196.1 GCA_938010625.1 uncultured Stomatobaculum sp.
TCTTGGTATAGGTCACATGGTGCTTGGAATAGTGCGTCTCCATGGTCAGTGTGTCAATGTACGGCTCCAGCGCTGCGAATGCGTAGTTCAATTTTACCTGCTCAAACATAGTGGGGCTCCTTTCCTGTGTGTTAAAATTGAGAATTGTTCTTGTTATTGTCACTATACCATAGTTTGCCGGACTTGCAAACAAAATTCCCAGAATGTTACTAGGAATTCTTCTCTTCTCTCTTTTCTTCTGTCGTTTTGACTGCCGGAACACGGTGCTCTTCCACCCGCGCACCGCGCTCCGCTGCGACAATGTAGATGGGCCGCCCCTTGACTTCCTGAAACAGAACCCCGATGTACTGTCCCATGATGCCGAGAATCAGAAACAGCATGCTAAACATGAAACAGATCACAACAATGATGGTTGTATAGCCATCCGGCGCGCCAAAGCGCAGCTTCGTGAAGATCGAGTAAAGGAGCAGAATCAAGCCAAACGCGCCTGAAACAACACCTGCATAGATGCCGAGCCGGAGCGGCAGGTCGGAGAAACTCATGATTGTATTCATCGAGAAGCGAAACAGCTTCCGAATTGAATATTTCGAATGTCCCGCCGCGCGCGCGCCCGCCTCATACGTGAGCGCCGTGCTCCGGAAGCCAATGCTCTGCACATAGCCGCGGAGAAAGCGCACCCGCTCGCGGTAGTCGTGCCGCAACACTTCTGCAGCCCGCGCCGAGATTCCGAAAAAGTCTGAGGCATTCTTCTCGAATTTTGTGCCACTCAGCGCATTCATGACGCCGTAAAACCCCGCGGATGCAATATTTTTCAGGAGGCCCGCCGAGCGGTTTGCAGTCCGCACCATGCTGATCACATCGAAACCCTCGTCAAGCGCCCGGATGATCTCCGGAATGCACTGCGGCGGATGCTGGAGGTCAGCGTCCATGCAGATCACATTGCCCTCTGCATAGTCGATGCCCGCAATCATCGCTGCCTCGTGCCCGAAATTCCGCGAAAAATGCAGGACGCGGACGCGCGAATCTTCCTCTGCAAACCGATCCAGCAGCTCTCCGCTCCGATCACTGCTCCCGTCATTGACAAAGAGGAGGGCATAAGGTCTGCCGCTCCTCTCCAGGACTTCTGTGAGGCGCTCTTGGCAAAGCGGGAGCGCCTCTTCTTCATTGAATACCGAGACTACAACCGTCAGGGTTTTTGTTCTCTCAACCATAAATTTGAATCCCCGTGCTCTCGTGAGAGGGACGCCGCTCTTCCCTCGGCGGCAGCTGCATGTAGTCCCCATAGATTTTCGTGAGTACTTCATCGTAGTGCTTCGGAATGCAGAGCTCACAGTCCTCGAAGCGAATCTGAATCCGCTCCTGTGCAACTGCATCCGGCAGGCGGATGTCAATATAGCCGGGATCATAATTCGAATAATACCACTCTGCGGTCTGCTTCCGGTTTGCCCGGCGCGCGAGCGTATCCTGCAATTGAAAAATCTTCCGCATTGGCATGAGCTTCCCAGCCCTGCTGCCGAGGAACACGGCGCTCTTCTGCGCAAAATTATACTTCTGATAGTTCAGCTTTCTCCGGTGTCCCATCGCGAGCGCATACAGCGCCTTCTGCTCGAGCAGCGTATGTGCGCCCGCCTTGCCGTCCGGCAGACGATCCAGAATGAAAATATCGACCCAGAGATGATTTAACTTCTCCTCATAGTAAGCGGTCTCCGCGTCCGGGCTCCGCCGTCTCGAGTACTCGTAGATGATGCGCGGCGTGAAGTCATAAAAGCGCCTGCCCCCTTGAAAACTCTCCGGCAATAAGAGCTGCATTCCCTCCCTGAGTTCACGCGGTGCCACTTTGCGGAACGCCTCCCAGTGGTTCCGCGTCATCACAATATCGGCATCATCGTCCCAGGGAATAAAACCGCCGTGGCGGATCGCACCGAGGAGGGTTCCGGAGTCCAGGGCATAGGAAATCCTGTACTTCTCACAGATCCGATGTATTTCTTTTAAGATTCTCAAATTCGCTTCCTGCACTGCCTGCAGGCCATAGGCATTGTTCATGAGGCGATTCTACTCCTTTTTTTCATAAAACACATTTAAGTTTTTATGTTGTAACAGAGAAAGTGCTTTCCGAATCCGGACTGGATCATGATAGGAAAGGATTCTGACGAGTGTCTCATCGCTCTCGGCGGCAAAATTTTTTGCGACCGTCTGCATCGCGAGAAAGTTTTCCCTCCGATAGGGCGCCATATGAATTTCATGCGCTGTCGTGACGAGATTGCCGAGGCAAAAGACGAGCAGCGCGGCGGCGGCGAGACGGTGCGCGCGCCGCGCCCCGCTGTCCCGCGCGGACAGGAATAAAATCAAAAGCAGACCAAACATACCAACCTGATACTGCAGCGCGTAACGCGAGCTCATCCCGTAATTTTCCCGGAGGAAAATCCAGCGGGAGCCCGTGACCAACAGATGGTTCAGAAAACCCGAGGCAAGCAGGCAGAGCGGGAAAATGCTGCGCTCTGCCCGCAGCACGCGATCCGCCTGCCAAAATGCCAGCGCATAGAGGGCAAAAACCGCAAACCCAAGCAAAGTGAGGACGCCATTCGACAACCCGGCGGCGCTCTCCTGCCCGAGGAGCAGTGAGGCAAAGGAGCGCACAAAGAAGCGCGGCAGGAGCAGCGGCCTAGTCTGCACGACCGTAAAAATCGACTCCTTCGTCGCGCCGTAACGCTCTTCCACCGAGAGGCTCCGGCTCACGAGATACAGGCAGAACGGCAGAATCACTGCCGCCGCCCGCGCTGCGCTCTGCCGCCAGTCGCGCTGAAAGCGGAGCACAATCACAAGTTCTGCGAGCACGGCTGTCAGCGCATAGATTGCGCAGTAGGGGCCTGCAAAAAAGAGAATAATCAGAGACGGCAGCCAGAGCAGACGGCGCGCCGCCTTCCGGTCACCGCCCTTTTGCAGCAGCGCGTCAAGGCTCAGATAGTGGCAGAAAAAGAGCGAAAATGCCGCAAAATGAACCCAGCCTGAGCCGTTGGTCAGCATTTCCCACTTGTTTAAGGAAAACACCAAGAGTATAAGCAGGGAGGTCACTACAACTGACAGCTGTTTCTTCTCGCAGTAGCGCCCCAGGAGGTAGGCGTTCCAGGAGAGAAAGGCCGCGCCGAGCATCATGTCGAACATCGTGTTATAGTGAAAAAACTGCACGTTCACAATGCGCTCCAGATAGTTGACCGGAATTCGGGTCAGCACATCGCCGTGCAGATAGGGCTGCAGGCTCCAGACATTTTCAAGATAGCTGTTCACGAGGCGAATGTAGTCGGTGTAGACCACATTTGCGCTCGCCGAGCGGAGGTAAGCTGTCAAAAAGAGAAAGCCAAAGAGCGGCAGGAGCCGCACTGTCATTTTTCTTCCCATGCTTGATCTCCTTCTTTGGCATCCATGCTGAAATGCACGAGCATCGCGAGCGGCTCACTGCCGCGCTGCTCTCTCGCATCCGCCACCCTGAAATTAGTCGAAAACCGAAAGGTGTTCAGCGCCCAGGGAACTCCCGTAATGGTGAAGTCCTCCTCGTTCTCTGTGAGTGGGAAATGCTGCACACTGTTTCCGCTCTCCACCGTAATCTCCTCGCCGCCCCGCAAGGTTCCCGGATAGGTCACATGAAAACGCAGCTCGCTGCTTCCCTGCAGCAGAATGCCAAGGGACGCGCTCTGGTCCATCCACTCGTCCGCATAGTAGCCGTAGCCCACCGCACATTTCATCTCCCGAACTGCCCTGGTCTCATCCAGAAAGGTATTGTGCAAAGGATCCTCAAAGAGCACCAGCATACCCGGATCCACGAGCCCGATGTCATAAACGGATGCCACATGCCGGACACGCGTGCCCTGCCCGGTGTGCGCCGGATCAAAAGTCTTGAAAAATGTGCGTCCCGTGAAATCGCTCATCTCATAGCTGTTCCCGACAATTACAATGTCCCTGCCGAGCACCTCTCTCCCATACCTGCCGTAAGTCACATCGGCGAGGGAATTATAGCGCGCCTGGTCTGGAAAAAGATAAATTTTCGGGATAAAACGGCGATAATACTGCTGCATCACAAGGCTTAAGAGAGCGACGGCTGAGAGCAGCGCGAGCGGCACTGCATTGTCAAACTGGTAGCGTCGCGTTGCCTCCGGGTCTTCGTTTCGCGCCCGACAGGACGCCTGCCGTATACCATAGAGGTAAGCGACCAGAAGGAGCTGAAAGGCATAGAGCACATAGACCCAGCGGAGTTCCACGCGGATGGTCACCGCCGAGGCCGCCGCTGCGCCAATCCAGAAGCCAAGAAAAAAGATAAGATCGCGCAGAAAACGCATGCCCTCCCTGCCCCGCTTTCGGTAGCGCCGCGATAAAAAAAGCTGATAGAAGCTGATCAGCAGGTAAAAGAGCATCGCGAGATTCCAAAATAGCACCAGCACTTTCACGCGAAACGAGGTGTCCTGCCAGGGGCGCCCACAGAGATGCTCGGGGCCTGCATTGACCCCGATCGAATACAGCGCTTCGAGCACAAAATTTGTAATTGCACTCCGCAGCGTGAATGTGTCCTTTAAGCTGGTG
>CALLVJ010000197.1 GCA_938010625.1 uncultured Stomatobaculum sp.
CACATGTTCTATGATTGTTCTTTCCTAATATGATTATGCAGTGTTTTCCATTATAGCGGTTCCAAACAGCAGAAAAGCGAAAAATTCAATAAATTTTGTCGATTATGAAATTTACATTTTCAAATTTTGTGCTATAGTAGTATTGTGGAAGCGATGAGAAATCTTCGCTAGTTTCTCTCTCATAATTTCATCAAAAGAAAGGAGTTCTGTCATGCCTAACGCTTACTTTGCCATTGAAAGACCTGCAAATGATCCTTTCCTGGGATATCTGCCTGGGAGCGCAGAGCGCGCGGAATTGAAGAAGGAGCTTGACCGCCAGTCCTCCCAAGTTGTAAAAATCCCGCTGATCATCAACGGCGAAGAGATCTACACGGAAAAGACCATCAAGGTCACCATGCCGCACGATCACAACCATGTCATTGCAGAATGCTGTATGGCAGGCGAAAAGGAGCTGAAACTCGCGATTGAGTCTGCACTCGCAGCAAAAGAGGCCTGGGAGAACATGCCTTGGGAACATCGCTCTGCTATTTTCTTAAAAGCTGCCGACTGCATCACAGGTTCTTACAGAAAGGTATTGAATGCTTCCACTATGCTGGGACAGTCCAAAACTGTATTCCAAGCAGAAATTGATATCGCTGAACTCGCAGATTTCCTTCGCTTCGGCGTCTGGTCTGCCCAGGAAATTTTCAAGCAACAGCCCGCAAGTTCCGACGGCATCTGGAATCGCCAGGACTACCGCCCACTGGAGGGTTTTATCTGTGCAATCTCGCCCTTTAACTTTACATCTATCGGCGGAAACCTTCCGACGGCTCCTGCTATCGTAGGTAATGTAGCGCTCTGGAAACCGTCCAGCACCGCTGTACTCTCCAACTACTATTATATGAAACTGCTCATGCACTGCGGACTGCCAAAGGGCGTCATTAACTTTATTCCAAGTTCTGGAAGCGACGTCTCCAAGTATGTCCTGAGCGACCCGCGCCTTGCGGGCTTCCATTTCACCGGCTCCACCGGTGTATTCCAAGGCGTCTGGAAGCGAGTCGGCGAGAACATTGCAAGCTACCATTGTTATCCAAGACTGGTCGGCGAGACCGGCGGCAAAGATTATATCTTCGCGCACAATACGGCTGAGATAGATCCTCTCTGCGCAGCGATTGTCCGCGGCTCTTTTGAATACCAGGGACAAAAATGCTCCGCCTGCTCTCGTGTCTTCATTCCAAAGAGCATATGGCCGGAGGCTGAGAAGAAGATAAAGGAACAGGTAGCTTCTCTAAAGGTCGGTAATGTACAGGAATTTGACACTTTCATGGGCGCAGTCATCGATAAAGCTTCCTTTGAAACCTGCAAAGGCTTCATTGACCGTGCAAAGTCAGCTTCCGACTGCGAGATTATCGCAGGAGGCAGCTACGACGACAGCAAGGGCTGGTTCATTCAGCCGACTGTGATTCGCTGCAACTCTCCGTTCTATGAGTCCATGGTACAGGAGATTTTCGGTCCCATCGTCTCTATCTATGTTTATGATGATGATAAACTTGATGAGACCATGCACATCTGTGACACTGCATCGCCTTACGCTCTAACTGGCGCAATCTTCGCACAGGATCGTCAGGTAATTGCAAAAATGGAAAAGGCACTCCGCAACTCCTCCGGAAACTTTTACATCAACGACAAGTGCACTGGTGCTGTCGTTGGACAGCAACCTTTCGGTGGTGCAAGAGCGTCAGGCACAAATGATAAAGCCGGAACTATGCTGAATATGCTCCGCTGGGTCAGCGCACACGCCGTAAAGGAAGCCTTCTCGCCCTCTTCAGCGGTCGTTTATCCTTATATGAGCGAGAAATAATTCCGACATTCAAACGCTGCCACACAGCTGCTGCCTTTACTTTTGCTACAGCTGTACTAGTTCTCTGTCTTTTTCTGGACGAGAAGCCAGTTGTATATCCCCACGATACTTTTATCCGTTGTTATTATCCTTAAAAGTTATCTTGCAGAGAGCGGCTCTGATGAGTGCATGTAGCACCACCAGAGCCGCTTTTATTCGTCTTTCTGTGTTCAGCTATTTATAACTCTGAGCATCGCTCTAAGCTTTGTATTCACGTTGCCTTCGGATCTGATTGTTTGTAGAAAGAATCAAATTGTAGCAGTGAATTCTGAGTTTTAAGAAGTCGTTCCTGTTTGGGGCAGTGCTGACCTCTGTCATCTGCTTCAAAAATTCTCGATATCGTTCCACCCAGTCTGTGAAGCAATAAATCCAGTTTCCCATTTCCTGTTTGCTTTATACATGCAACAGATCTTTTGTCAAGGTATACAGCTCCAAAGCGGCCAAAGTCTTAAGTTTGCTGGTCATACAACGTCTCACCTGACTGAATACATAAAATACACTGCTAATGTCTGATATGCCTCCAGATTTGCTTTAAGGCTTTTATAAAGCTTATTCCGCCGTCTGACACCACCATTTCTAACTCTGCAATACGTGATAATAAGGCCTTGTAAGCGCCGAATGCTCCTATCTGCATAGCTACCAGCCAAATATATGATGCTTCATCACCGCAGATTAATACATATTCCTGACTGCTTCAATAATGAACAAAGCCATCGCCTCTTTTGCCCTATCACTCAAAATATATCTGGCCGATACACTGCCAAACATTCCGCTTAGCTCTTGCAAGCTTCGCTTTACGGCAAAATCTCGAGCCAGTAGCCATCGGGGTCTTCGATGAAATAGATGCCCATCGCTTCGTTTTCGAAGCAGATACATCCCATCTCCTTGTGCTTCTCGTGCGCCACTTCGTAATCGTCCGCCTGAAATGCCAGATGAAATTCACCTTCGCCCAAATCGTATGGCTGCGGATGATCTTTCAGCCATGTGAGCTCCAGTTCAAACGCACCGGCATCGTTCCTCAAATAGACGATGATAAAACCCTCGCCATTCTTTCGTCTCACTTCGTGTAAGCCAAGGGCTTCCTGGTAAAATCGGATCGATCGATCTAGATCCGATACATTGTAGTTTTCATGAATCATCTTAAACTGCATTTGACTTCTCCTTTCACTCCGCTCTCCTGCTCTCCCCCGTTGCATAGTCAATTATAACGCCCGGCTGCACATTGTAGAGAAACACATGAAAGCTGAGCCCCCGACTTTGTACTGACTCTGCCTCTAGCTCCACGCCGCGCGCTACCAGCTCGTCACCCGAAAAAATCGGTGTTGAACGGTACAGTACAGCGCCGCCGTCATTTTCGATAAAGTCCGCAACCTGTTTCTCGTAGGGCAGCATACCCTCTACGTTCATGTAGCGCGTCCCTGTAATCAGGTTATTCGGATTTGCATTTTCTCCGGAGAGCATATAAGCAATCAGATGACAGCGATTGTAGAGGAATTTCCCGTCCACCAGATTATCGTAGCGCACCGTATGCCAGCCGCTCGGGCGCACCATGCCAATACTGCCCCGCGCCTCCGTTGGCATTGTCTCTTTCGTCAGAACCGCGAAAGCACTTCCACAGCGCCCCAGGGCATCAAGCGCTGCATAAGACTCATAGCCCTCTCTGGCACGCGATCTGCCGAGCTCCTGCTCCTCTGCTGTAAAGTCCGGAACTCCCTGGTTGACGTCGACCGCAGGCTGTCCCTGATAAATACCAGCCTCTGAGAAGACAGAGTACCTCGACTCGCCCGGCGGCGGAACAATCCTGCCAGATAGCTCTTTGCTCTCTGCTGTAACCGCAGCAATTTTTTGCCCTGTAGACAGAGTAGCATTGCCTGCTCCATCCCGAAGTGCAGCTACCGCCAACAATAATATCAACAGTATTCCACAACCACTGCGCAATGCCTTTTTCCGTATCTTCCATCTCCGTCCTGACATGAATATCCTCCATTTGCTCTGTTGTTACGAGTATACTCCA